>JBHIBI010000007.1:0-17953 GCA_046758985.1 Dehalococcoidia bacterium | reverse complement strand
GAGCAGCCCAAGGCTACGGCTGAGGAACCCCAGACGGGGGAGGAAGAGGCCAAGGAGTGACCATGGAACTCCCCGTGCGAAATACCGAAGGCGAAGTGGTGAGCACCGCTGAGGTGAGTGACGCCCTCTTCGCCGTTCCTATGAACCGGGCGGTGGTCCACCAGGCCCTGGTAATGTACCAGGCCAACCGGCGGCAGGGCACTCACTCCACCAAGACCCGTAGCCAGGTGTCCGGCGGCGGGAGAAAGCCCTGGAGACAGAAGTACATCGGCCGCGCCCGGCAAGGGAGCACCCGTGCTCCCCAGTGGCAGCACGGCGGCGTCGCCTTCGGACCCCACCCCCGGAGCTATCGCCAGAGGATGCCCCAGCAGATGCGCCGCCTGGCCCTGCAATGCGTCCTCTCGACCAAGGCGCGAGAGGAGCAGCTCGTCCTGCTGGAGAACCTCTCCCTCGCCAAGCCCAGTACCAAAGAGATGGCCCGAATTCTCCAGAACCTCGGCCACACCACCTCCACCCTAATCGTCACCAAGGCCGCCGAACCCACCGTCGTGCGCTCTGCCCGTAACCTCCCCAAGATCTGGACCCTTCCCGCCTCCCTGCTCAATGCGGGTGTTCTCCTACGGTTCCAGAACGTGGTTATGACGTTGGATGCCGTGCGATTGGCCGAGGAGCTCTGGGCCCAGGAGAAGACGGACGGCGGCAAGGAGCGCCAAAGGCCTTGACGATGCACCCGTATCAAGTCATTATCAAGCCAGTGATAACTGAAAAAACTACCCGCCTTCACGAGGAGGGGAAATACGTGTTTGAGGTGGCCCTCTCGGCCAACAAGGCCATGGTCAAGGAGGCGGTAGAAAGGGCCTTCGGGGTGAAAGTGCTCCGCGTAAACACCATTCGCCTGCCTGGCAAGGCCAAGCGGTACCGGCTCCGGATAACGCATACCTCCCCCCGGAAGAAGGCTGTGGTCACCCTCCAGCCCGGGGACAAGATCCCCATCTTTGAAGGGACGTAGAGATGGCGCTGAAGGCGTTAAAACCTGTTACCCCCGGCAGCCGAGGAGCGGTCCGGCCCTCGCGTCGAGAGCTGAGCGGCCAGGGGCCCACCAAATCTCTGCTCGCTCCCCTCAAAAAGAGGGCGGGCCGCAACAACCGGGGGAGGATCACCACGCGTCACCAAGGCGGGGGGCACAAGCAGCGGTACCGGACCATCGATTTCCGCCGGGACAAGGTGGGCGTCAAGGGCCGGGTGATCTCCATCGAGTACGACCCCAACCGCTCCGCATACATCGCCCTGGTGCAGTACCTGGATGGAGAGAAGCGGTACATCCTGGCACCTCTGGGCATCAAGGTGGGTGCCACTGTCGAGGCAGGACCCGACGCAGAGATCAAACTGGGCAATAGCCTACCGTTACGGAGCATCCCCCCAGGCACCGCTGTCCACAACGTGGAGCTCTTCCCGGGCAGGGGAGGGCAGATGGTACGCAGCGCTGGCTCGGCGGCTAGGGTGCTCTCTCGGGAGGACACCTACGTACTCCTGCGGCTCCCCTCGGGGGAGGTCCGCAGGATCCACGGCGAGTGTGCCGCCACCATCGGCCAGCTCAGCAACCCGGACCACAAGAATGAGACCCTGGGGAAGGCGGGCCGGAGCCGACACCTGGGCCGCCGACCCACGGTACGGGGGGTAGCTATGAGCCCCCGAGACCACCCCCACGGGGGTGGTGAGGGCCGCTCTCCCATAGGGATGCCCGGGCCCAAGACTCCCTGGGGGAAGCCCGCCCGGGGCGTCAAGACCCGGAAGCGGGGCAAGCCCAGTAACCCCTTTGTGATCCGGCGGAGGAGATAGCCGTGTCCCGTTCGGTCAAGAAAGGGCCCTTTGTGGAGCCCAAGCTAACGAAGAGGGTGCTCCAGGTTCAGCGGAGCGGGAGCAAAACCGTCATCCGCACCTGGTCTCGGGCCTCGGTGATCATGCCCGAAATGGTGGGGCTCACCATCGCCGTCCACGATGGTCGCCGACACGTGCCCATCTTCCTCACGGAAAACATGGTCGGCCATCGCCTGGGGGAGTTCGCCCCCACACGCACCTTCCGAGGCCACGCAGCCAGGTCGGAGCGGACCACCCAGGTCAGGAGGAGATAGGATGGCAGTCAAGGCCACCGCCAAGCGCATCGCCATCTCCCCCCAGAAGCTTCAGCCCATCATGCGCCTGATCCGGGGCAAAGGGGTGCAGCAGGCCCTGGAGCAACTGCAGTTTCTGCCCTCGCCAGCGGCCCGGGAGGTAAGCAAGGTGGTGAAATCGGCCGCAGCCAGTGCGGAGAACAACCTGCTGCTGAACCCCCAGAGCCTGCGGATCGTGCAGGCCACGGCGGACAAGGGGCCTGTGCTGCGCCGCTTCGAGCCCAGGGCCCGGGGCCGCGTCTACATGGTGCGGAAACGCTACAGTCAGATTACCGTGATGGTGGACGAGGAGGGCTAGCCCGTGGGGCACAAAACGCACCCGATTGGCTTTCGACTGGGCATTATTAAGGAGTGGCAGACCCGCTGGTTTGCCCCCTCGGCCCGGCAGTACCGGGCCCTGGCCATCGAAGACCTGCGTATTCGGGCGACCATCCACGACACCTACGCCAAGCTCCACGAGGCCGGCATTGCCCGCACCGAGATTGAACGGCAGAGCCAGGACCTGGTGGTCAACGTCCACTCGTCCCGACCCGGCATCATCATTGGCCGGGACGGCGAGCGAGTGAAGGCCCTGCGGTCCCGATTGGAACGGCTGACGGGCAAACAGGTCCAGCTCAACATCATCGAGGTGTCCAACCCTGAGCTGGAGGCCACGCTGGTGGCCCGCAATATCGCCGACCAGTTGGAGCGGCGTGTCGCCTTTCGCCGGGCCATCCGACAGACCGCCTCCCGGACCATGCAGGCAGGAGCCCAGGGAATCAAGGTGCTGGTCGGCGGCCGGCTCATGGGCAGGGATATCGCCCGCCGCGAAAAGTTCATGCTGGGGAGGGTACCACTGCACACCCTCCAGGCCGATATCGATTACGGCCTCGCCGAGGCTCACACAGCCATGGGCCAGATCGGGGTCAAGGTCTGGATCTACCGGGGCACAGTGACGCCAGAGCCTACTGAAAGGGAGCTGGAGGAGATGGCCCCCATCGAGGTGACTCTCCGCGGAGGAGAGGAAGAGGAGACCGATGCTGCAACCCAAGCGAGTCAAGTACCGTAAATCCCACCGGGGTCGACGCAAGGGCCACGCCACCTCGGGCAACACCGTGGCCTTTGGCGACTTCGGCTTGAAGGCCCTGGAGACCGAGTGGGTGACCGCCCGCCAGATTGAGGCGGCCCGGATTGCCATCAACCGGCGGCTGCGCCGGGGTGGCAAGGTATGGGTTCGGGTCTTTCCCGATAAGTCGGTAACCAAGAAGCCTGCTGAGATCCGTCAAGGCGGGGGCAAGGGCAATGTGGACCACTGGGTGGCAGTGGTGAAGCCCGGGCGTATCCTGTTCGAGGTGGCTGGGGTGCAGGAGTCGATGGCCCTGGAGGCACTCAGGCTAGCCGCCCATAAACTCCCCGTGGCCACCCGGACGGTGGGGCGAGACCCCTTCCAGACGGCGGGCCAGGCGCAGGAGGCGTAAACCCATGCGTATCCATGAGGTCCGGGCCCTCTCCCAGGAGGACCTGCTCAAGGAGCTGGAGAGTGCCAGGAGGGAGCTGATGAACCTCCGGTTCCGCCTGGCCATGCGCCAGCTAGACAATTCCAGCGAGTTCCGCAAGGTCAGGAGGAACATCGCCCGTCTACAAACGGTGCTGCGAGAACGGGAACTGGTGGGGAGCTAAACGGTGGCAAAAGGGCGTCAGAAAGTTAGGGTAGGCCGGGTGGTCAGTGGTAAGATGGACCAGACGGTGGTGGTGGCCGTGGCTTGGCAGCGCCCCCACCCCCTGTACAAGAAGAGTGTGCGGCGCATCACAAGACTCTACGCCCACGACGGGGAGAACACCTGCCGTCAGGGAGACCTGGTCAAGGTGGAGGAGACCCGACCCCTCTCCAAGCTGAAGCGTTGGAGGGTGGTCCAGGTCCTGGAGCGGGGCCCGCAGGTGGAGGTCACCCCTCAGGAGATCGGCCGGGAAATCCTGGAGGAGAAGACAGCGGAGGAAGCCCCGCAGCAGACCCCCGAGGAAAAGGAGGAATGATTCAGCCTTTCTCCCGCTTAACGGTGGCGGACAACTCGGGAGCCCGGGAGATCATGTGCATCAACATCCCGGGGAGTAGCCGACGCCGGTATGCCCATCTGGGGGATGTCATCACCGCTGCGGTCAAGGAGGCCACGCCCAGCGCTCCGGTCAAGCGGGGTGACGTGGTACGGGCGGTCATCGTACGCACGGTCCACGCCTACCGGCGGCCCGATGGCTCCCACGTACGGTTCGATGATAATGCCGCCGTGGTTCTGGGCGAGCGGCTGAACCCCCGGGGTACCCGTATCTTCGGGCCCGTGGCCCGGGAGCTGCGAGACAAGGGGTTCATGAAGATCGTCTCCCTGGCGCCGGAGGTGGTCTAACCATGGTTTCGATACGCAAGGGCGACACGGTCATCGTTTTGGCGGGGAAGGACGGGGGCAAGCGTGGCGTTGTGCAGCGCGTCCTCCCCGCAGAGCAACGGGTGGTAGTAGAGGGGGTGAACCTGGCCAAACGGCACCGGAAGCCCAACCCCAGGGTGAGGCAGGCGGGGATCGTCGAATTCGAGGCCCCCGTTCACCTCTCCAACGTCCAGTTGGTGTGTCCCAAGTGTAATCAGCCCACCCGGATAGGCCACCCCATCCTGCAGGACGGCAGACGGGTGCGAGCCTGCCAGAGGTGCAAAGCGGAGCTGGAGTAGCCATGGCGGAGCAAAAGACCCAGCGAAAAGCCAGGTCAAAGGCAAAGGAGGCTAGGGAGAAGGCCTCTCCTACCCCTGAAGCACCAGCAAGGCCACGGTTCCAGGAACTCTACCGCCGCCAGGTGCTGCCGGCCCTTCTTCAGGAGTTTGGGCTCACCAACCCTATGGCGGCACCGCGGATCCAGAAGGTGGCCCTCAATATCGGGCTGGGGGAGGCCCTGACCAACGCTAAGGCCATCGAAAGCGCCAGTGA
This sequence comes from Dehalococcoidia bacterium, assembly GCA_046758985.1. Classification (GTDB taxonomy): domain Bacteria; phylum Chloroflexota; class Dehalococcoidia; order Lucifugimonadales; family JBHIBI01; genus JBHIBI01. The sequence continues at coordinate 12,834 of JBHIBI010000007.1, read as the reverse complement.
GGACCTGGCCGCCATAGCAGGGCAGAGGCCTGTGGTCAGCAGGGCCCGGAAGGCCATCGCCAGCTTCAAGCTGCGAGCGGGCATGCCCATAGGAGTCCACGTAACTCTGCGAGGGCGCCGGATGTGGTACTTCCTGGAACGTTTGCTCACCGTGGCCCTACCCCGCATCCGGGATTTCCGGGGAGTCTCCAGAGCCAGCTTCGATGGCCGAGGCAACTACTCCCTGGGGATCCGTGAGCAGGTGATCTTCCCCGAGATAGACTATAACAAGATCGATAAGCTCCGAGGGTTTCAGGTGACCATCACCACCACGGCCCAGGATGACCGCCAGGCCCAGCGGCTGCTGGAACTCCTGGGCATGCCCTTTGCCCGCGAGCACTGAAGGGAGGAACGGTGGCGACCCGAGCAAAGGTCGAACAGTGGAAGCGGCCGCAGAAGTATGCGCTGCGGCACCGGCACCGGTGTTACCGCTGCGGCCGGCCCCGGGCCTATATCCGGTATTTTGGCCTCTGTCGTATCTGCTTCCGGCAGCTTGCCCTGAGGGGTGAGCTTCCCGGGGTGCGCAAGGCCAGCTGGTAACCCTGTTGACCAGGAGCACATGGACATCATGACCATGACCGATCCCATCGCTGATATGCTCACCCGGGTGCGGAACGCCCTGGCTGTCCGCCACGAGACCGTGCTGATCCCTACCTCCAAGATCAAGGTGGCCCTTGCCAAGATCCTGAAGGAGGAGGGGTTTATCCGCAATTACGAGGTGCTGAAGGGGCAGCCCCAGGCCATACTCCGGCTCCATCTGGCCTACCACAATGGCGACGAGCCCGTGATCTCCGGGCTGAAACGGGTCAGCCGACCCGGCCTGCGGGTGCACGTGGGCCGGGGCGAGATCCCGCGAGTATACGGCGGGCTGGGGGTTGCTATCATCTCCACATCCCAGGGAGTCATGAGCGGCAAAGAGGCCTGGCGCCGCGGCATGGGTGGCGAGCTGCTCTGCTACGTGTGGTGAGGTAAGGAGTCCATGTCGAGAGTTGGGAACAGTCCCATACCCCTTCCTCAGGAGGTAGAGGTCCAGATCCAGCCTGGTGAGGTGACCATCAAGGGGCCCAAGGGCACCCTGACCCAGGCCCTCCTTCCCGAGGTCCAGGTAGAGCTCCAGGATGGCCAACTGGTGGTGTGGCGTCTGGCAGAGACGCGGCGTCACCGGGCCATGCACGGCCTGACACGGTCCCTCCTGCACAACATGGTGGTGGGGGTGGTCCAGGGCTACCAGAGGACCCTGGAGCTGATGGGGGTGGGCTACCGGGTGCAGCAAGCGGGTGAGGGTATTGTGCTGAACGTGGGCTATAGCCACCCTGTCTCCATCCAGCCGTTGCCCGGCGTGCAGCTCGCAGTAGAGGGGAACAACCGCATCCACGTCCGCGGCACCGACAAGCAGCGGGTGGGGGAGATGGCCGCCATCATCCGGCGGGTCAGGCCACCCAACCGGTACAAGCCCAAGGGTATCAAATACGCCGAGGAGGTCCTCCGGCTCAAGCCCGGCAAGTCGGCGGCGAGGAAGGCTCTGTGAGGTGAGCACGTCAGTCATGACCCGGAACGCCAGTGCCATGCGGTTGGTCCGCCACCGACGGATGCGTCGGAGAATCTCGGGCACCCCCCAGCGGCCCCGCCTGTGCGTTTTCCGCAGCCTCACTCACATCTACGCTCAGGTGGTGGATGATAGCCAGGGGCATACCCTAGTGGCAGCCTCCAGCCTAGACACCGAGGTGCAGGAGCAGCGGCGGGGCCAGCCCAAGACAGAGGTAAGCAAGCTGGTGGGACACCTCCTGGCGCGCCGGGCTCAGGAACAGGGCATTGCCCAGGTCGTCTTCGACCGCGGGGGCTACAAGTACCACGGCAGGGTTAAGGCCCTGGCCGATGCAGCACGGGAGGGAGGGCTTATCTTCTAATGGTCCTGCTGCAGGAACGGCGTCCCCGGCTCGACCCCACCAGCCTCTTCCTCACGGAGAAGGTGGTCTTCACCCGCCGCGTGGCCAAGGTAGTGGCGGGAGGACGCCACCTCCGGTTCAACGCCCTGGTGGTGACGGGCGACGGCCAGGGGGTGGTGGGCGCTGGCCTGGGCAAGGCCAACGCCATTCCCGACGCCGTGCGGAAGAGCGCCGCCATTGCCAGAAAGAACCTGATACGCGTCCCCCTCAGAGGAAGCACCATCCCCCACGCCGTCCGGACCATCTACGGGAGTGCCGAGGTGCTGGTGAAACCGGCCCCGGCAGGCACCGGCATCATCGCCTCGGGGACCATCCGCGCAGTGATGGAGGTGGCCGGCATCAAGGACGTGGTGGCCAAATCGCTGCGCTCCCGCAACCCGGTCAACGTGGTACGGGCTACCCTGAAGGCCCTGCAACAGATCAAGGAGCCCTCCGAGGAGCTTGCCAAGCGCCAGGAGGCTCCCGAGAGCAGGAGGGTTGGCGAGCCATGGGACTCCTGAGGATTACCTGGAGGCGTAGCGCCATTGGCTACCATACCCGGCAGCGGGAGGTGCTTCGAGCCCTGGGCCTCCGGCGGCTCCACCATACGGTGGTGCACCAGGACTCTCCCTCCATCCGGGGCATGGTCCACAAGGTCCAGCACCTGCTGGAGGTAGAGGTGGTGGAGGCAGAACAAGCGTGAGGGAACACCAGCTCGCTCCACCCTCCGGGGTAAGAAGGCCCAGAAAGCGTATCGGCCGCGGCGACGCCAGCGGGCACGGGAGCTACTCGGGCAAGGGCATGAAGGGGCAGAAGTCCCGCTCCGGCAAGAGCCCCAGGCCGGGCTTTGAGGGAGGCCAGCTTCCCCTGATCAAACGCCTCCCCACCAAGCGAGGCTTCATCAACCGCTTCCGGGCGGAGTATGCTGAGGTCTCCCTGAGCAGCCTGGACCGCTTTCCTGAGGGAACCGAGGTGGCGCCGGAGCAGATGCTAGAGGCCCGCCTGGTAAAGAACCTGAAGCGGCCCATCAAGGTGCTGGCCAACGGAAAGCTGACCAAGCCCCTGGTGGTGAAGGCTCACAGGTTCTCCCGCTCCGCCCGCGCTCAGATCGAGGCGGTAGGAGGCAAGGTGGAGGAGCTCTAAGATGCACGCCCCAGCGGAAACCCGGCCCCAGGCGGAACGGCCCCAGCTCCTCCAGGCAGCCCTAGATGCCTTCCGCCTGCCCGACCTGCGGGCTCGCATCCTGTTCACTCTGGCCATGCTGGTGGTCTTCCGCTTCGTGGCCCATGTCCCCGTGCCCGGTGTCGACCAGGCGGCCCTGGACGACCTGTTCCGGCGGAACGAGCTGCTGGGCTTTCTCAACCTATTCAGCGGCGGCGCCCTGGTCAACATGAGCGTAGCCGCCCTGGGGGTCTTCCCCTACATCACCTCCTCCATCGTCATCCAGATCATGGTGCCGGTGATCCCCCAGTTGAAGCAGCTCTCCCAGGAGGGGGAGATGGGGCGGCAGCAGATCAACCAGTTGGTCCACTGGCTCACGGTGCCCATTGCCCTGCTCCAGGCCTACGGGCAGTTGCTACTGCTGCAACAGGCGGGGGTCTTCACCAATATCGGCCTCTTCGGTGGCAACGCCCTGGCCACCCTAGCCATCCTCCTCTCCATCACCGCGGGGACTATGTTTCTGGTGTGGCTGGGAGAGCTCATCACCGAGCGGGGCATCGGCAACGGCATCTCCCTCATCATCTTCGCGGGTATCGTCTCTACGCTGCCCCAGTTCCTGGGCCAGGGGTTTGTACAGCGGGGCAGCGTGGGTGGCCTGTTCCTTCTGGGCATCCTTGCCATAGGGATCATCGCCTTCATCGTCTACTTCACCGAGGCCCAGCGGCGGATACCCGTCCAGTATGGCCGCAGCATCTTCCGGGGCGGCCGCATGTACCGACAGACGGGGGGCACCTTCATCCCCCTGCGCATCAACTCGGCGGGCATGATCCCCCTGATCTTCGCCTTCTCCATCATCATCCTGCCGGGAACCATTGCCAGCTACATGGCCACCGGCACTGGCTGGATGGCTACCACGGCCACCTTTTTCGTGAACCTCTTTGACCCCAACCGCTTCTTCTACTGGTTCATGGTGCTGGTGCTGGTGGTGCTCTTCACCTTCTTCTACACCATGGTCATCTTCCAGCAGCAGAACCTGGCGGAGAACCTGCAACGCAACGGAGGCTTCATCCCCGGCATCCGGCCGGGGCCACCCACCGCGGAGTACCTGAACCGGGTGATCCTGCGCATCACCTGGGGTGGGGCCCTGGCCCTGGGCATCGTGGCCATCACGCCTTATGTGGCTACCCAGCTCACCGATGTACGGGGGCTCCAGCTCAGCAGCACCAGCCTCCTCATCATGGTGGGCGTGGCCCTGGACACCCTGCGACAGCTCCAGGCGCAGCTTCTCATGCGTCACTACGAGGGGTTCCTGAGGTAGAGGATGCTAGCGCGAGTGGTGCTGCTGGGCCCCCCAGGGGCGGGAAAGGGAACCCAGGCCAAGCTCCTGGCGGAGCGGCTGGACCTGGTGCACCTGGCCTCGGGAGACCTCTTCCGTAGCAACATGGCCCAAGGCACCCCTTTAGGACGAAGGGCCCAGGAATACGTGACGCAGGGGCTTCTGGTACCCGATAACCTTACTATTGCCATGGTACTGGAGGCCATCTCCTCTCTGGACCAGGGCCAGAGCTTCCTGCTGGACGGCTTTCCCCGCACCGTCGTCCAGGCCGAGGCCCTCGACGAAGCCCTGGGGGAACGCCGCCAGCCCCTGGACCTAACGCTGTTGCTCAGCGTGCCCCGGGAGGAGCTGGTGCAGCGCCTGGGAGGACGGCTGACCTGCCGGAGCTGTCAGGCCCCGTACCAGGTGCGGAGCTCCCCCCTCCGGCAGCCGGGCCTGTGCGACATCTGCGGAGGCGAGCTGTACCAGCGGGAGGACGATACCCCCGAGGCGGTGAGCAAGCGGCTGGAGGTGTACCACACCCAGACCGCCCCGCTAGTAGACTATTACCAGCAACAAGGCAAGCTGGTGGAGGTGGACGGCCTGGGCACCGTCGAAGAGGTGCATGCGCGGCTGTCCAAAGCCCTAGAGGCAGTCGTCGGCTCACGGGCTGGCCATAACCGTATTTGAAAAGGGGAACGGTTCAGGGTACAATGGACGACAGGGCAAGCGGGCGACTGGAAACGGCCTCAACCTCGGCGCCACCTTCCAGCGAGGGGATCACGCTCAAGTCTCCCCAGGAGCTGGAGTGCGTGTGGAGTGCCGGCAGGATTGTAGCCCAGCTCCTGGTGAGGCTGCAAGAGGCCGTTCGGCCCGGTATCCACACCAGGGAGCTGGACCACCTGGCCGCGGTGATGCTACGGGACGCCGGCGCCCAGGCCACCTTCAAGGGGTACCGGGGCTTTCCGGCGCATATCTGTGTGTCGCTCAACCAAGAGGTGGTGCACGGCATCCCTGGGGAGCGCGCCCTCCGGGAGGGCGATATCGTAAAAATAGACGCGGGTGCCACGGTGGATGGCCTGATCGCCGATGCGGCTATCACCATACCGGTGGGCCAGATTACGCCCGAGGCCCAGGAACTTATCGAGGTAACCCGAAAAGCCCTGGATGTGGGTGTTCAAGCGGCCGTCGCAGGGGCCCGTGTTGGGGACATCGGGGCAGCCATTCAGCGGTTTGTGGAGCCCCGGGGTTACAGCGTGGTCCGGCAGTACGTAGGCCACGGGGTGGGGCGGTCCCTCCACGAGGAGCCCCAGATCCCCAACTACGGGGAGCCTGGCCGGGGGCCCCTCCTGCGTCCGGGTATGGTCATCGCCATCGAGCCCATGGTGAACATGGGCGGCTGGCAGACACGGGTGCTGGACGACGATTGGACGGTGGTGACTGCCGACGGGAGTCTCTCGGCGCACTTTGAGCACACTATCGCCATTACGGCGGAGGGGCCTCAGGTGCTCACAGCGCTAGAGAACCACCCCGCCGAGGGCAGGCAAAGGAGTTGATGGCCAAGAAGGAGAGCATCGAGGTCGAGGGCACGGTGGTGAAGACGCTTCCCAATGCCATGTTCCTAGTGGAGCTCCCCACCGGACACCAGGTCCTGGCCCACGCATCCGGTAAGATGCGGAAGTTCTATATCCGTATTCTCCAGGGTGACACGGTGCTGGTAGAGCTCTCGCCCTACGACCTCGCCCGGGGCCGCATCACGTATCGGTTTAAGTAGGTGGTGGAGATGAGAGTGAGCGCTTCCGTCAAGCCTCGATGTGCCAAATGCAAAGTGGTCCGGCGACGGGGCGTCGTGCAGATTATCTGTTCCAATCGCCGGCACAACCAGCGCCAGGGATAGGAGAGAGGCCATGGTCCGAGTAGCAGGTGTGGACATCCCCGATAGCAAGCGGGTCGATGTGGCCCTTCAGCGGATCTACGGCATCGGCCACACGGTCGCAAAGCGCATCGTCCAAGAGGCCGAGCTGGAGGAGCTACCCAAGATGAGGGAGCTCAGCGAGGCCCAGCTCAACCGGGTCCGGCAACTGGTGGAGAGCCGGTACAAGGTGGAGGGCGACCTGCGCCGCGAGGTCGCCATGAACATCCGCCGCCTGATCGATATCGGCTCCTACCGGGGTCTGCGGCACCGGCGAGGGCTTCCGGTACGCGGTCAGCGGACCCGCACCAACTCCCGCACCCGGAAGGGGCCCAAGAGGACCGTGGCCGGCCGTGGCCGCCGCACCGGAATGAAGAAGTAGCAGAGGAGGGATATGGCCAAGCCCAAGGGTAGGAGACGGGAACGCAAGGCCGTCCCCCAGGGACGGGCCTATGTCCATTCCAGCTTCAACAACACCCTGATCACCATCACCGACCCCAGTGGCAATGTCATCGCCTGGGGCAGCGCCGGCACCATGGGCTTCAAGGGCTCTCGCAAAGGGACGGCCTTCGCCGCCCAGCGGGCAGCGGAGCAGGCTGCCCGGCGAGGGATGGAGCACGGCCTAAAGCGGGTGGACGTGTTCATCGCCGGGCCCGGCTCAGGACGGGAGGCCGCCATCCGCTCCCTCCAGGCATCAGGGCTGTTCATCAACAGCATCCGGGACGTGACCCCCATACCGCACAACGGCTGCCGGCCCCCCAAGCGCCGGCGCGTGTAGGGCCCGAAAGGAGGAGGATGGGGCGCTATACTGGCCCAGTCTGCAGGCTCTGTCGGCAGGTGGGAGGCAAGCTCTTCCTCAAGGGGGAGCGCTGCTTCTCCCCCAAGTGTGCCGTCGAGCGGCGACGGGAGGTCCCTGGTTACCACCGGAGCGCCCGGCGGCGACGACAGTCCGACCGAGCCATCCAGCTCAAGGAGAAGCAGAAGCTCCGCTACATCTACGGCACCATGGAGCGTCAGTTCCGGCGCTACATGGATGAGGCCCTGGCTCAGACCGGGGTGACCGGCCAGTACCTACTCCAGCAGCTAGAGCGCCGGCTGGACAACGTGGTCTTCCGGCTGAGCTTCGCTGAGTCCCGACGGCAGGCCCGTCAACTGGTCCGGCACGGCCACCTGCTGGTCAATGGGCGGAAGGTGAACATCCCTTCCTACCGTGTCAAGCCCGAGGATGTGGTAAGCTGGAAGGAGCCCAGTCAAAAGCGTGACTTCTTCAAAGTGCTGGTGGAGGATGCCCCCAAGCATCCCGTGCCATCCTGGCTCAACCTTGACACCACCGCCATGACTGGTCGCGTCCTCCGGCTCCCCGCAGCAGAGGAGCTGGAGCCCATAGTGGACCCCCGGCTGGTGGTGGAATACTATTCGAGGTGATGTGGGTGTCGATTCTCGAAGAGCAAACTGCCCCGGCAAGTCCGGAACCACTAACCCCTGAGATCAAGACACTAGAGACTACCGAGGTCTACGGCAAGTTTGTCCTGGAGCCCCTGGAGCGCGGCTATGGTATGACCATCGGCAATCCGTTGCGACGGGTGCTGCTGGCCTCCGTCCCCGGTACCGCTGTGACCTGGGTGAAGATCGCCGAGGTACTCCATGAGTACTCCAGCATCCCTCACGTGAAGGAGGAGGTGATGGACTTCCTTCTGAACGTGAAGGCCATCCGCATTCACTCCCTCACCGATAGACCGGGGAAGATGCGACTGGAGGTGGCGGGCGAAGGAAAGGTCTGCGCAGGGGACATCGTAGCCTCCTCGGACTTCCAGATCGTCAACCCGGAGCTCCATCTAGCCACCCTGGAGTCGCCGGAGGCCTCCCTCTCGGTGGAGTTCAACGTCGAACCGGGGAAGGGCTACCAGCCCGCCACCCAGAGTAACGGCCTTCCCGTGGGCACCCTCCCCGTGGACGCCATCTTCACGCCCGTCCGAAAGGTTGACTATTCCGTCGAACGGACCCGGGTGGGCCAGGTGACCGACTACGAGCGGCTGGTGCTGGAGGTGTGGACCGATGGCACCATCTCACCGGTGGAGGCGATCCAACGGGCCTCCGAGACCCTGGTGAACCACTTCTTCCTGCTTACCGTCCTGGGGAAGGTCGGTGAGGCTGCTGGCGAGGGCCCGGCCATCAGTAAGGCCATCCCCGCCGAGGCCTACCAGACCCCCATCGAGCGGTTGGAGCTTTCGCCCCGCACCCTCAACTGCCTGAAGCGGGCCCACATCAGCAAGGTGGGCGAGGTGTTGGAGATGACCAAGGTGGAGCTGTTGAAGATCCGCAACTTTGGTGAGAAATCCCTGGAGGAGCTCTACCTCAAGCTAAAGGCCCACGACCTGCTCCCCGAGGAGCTGGAGCCCTACTTCGCCCCGGGGGAGAGTAAAGAGCCCGCAGCACCCCCATCAGAAGAGGAAAAGGGCTAGGCTTCTCATGCGACACCGGGTGGCGGGACGAAAGCTGAGCAGGCCCACCGGGCCGCGAAAGGGGCTCCTCCGTGGCCTGGCCAAGGAGCTGATCCAGCACGAACGCATCATCACCACCGAGCCCAAGGCCAGGGAGGCCAGAGCCCTGGTGGAGCAGCTCATCACCATGGGGAAGCACGGCACGCTGCACCACCGGCGCCTGGCCCAGGCCCTGCTGCCCGATGAGGCAGCGGTGAAGAAGCTCTTCAACGACCTGGCCACCCGCTACGCCAGCCGCCCGGGCGGTTACACCCGGATCATCAAGATCAGCCCCCGCAAGGGCGATGCCGCCCCCCAGGCTATCCTGGAGCTGGTGTCCTAGCGTGCACGGGAATGGGTCCACAGCTAGGCAGGGCAGAGCAGGGGCCAGCGAGAAGGCTGGCCCTCCTGGTGGAGTACGAGGGGACCAGGTTCCACGGCTTCCAGCTTCAGACCAACGCTCCTACGGTGCAGGGGGAACTGGAGGCAGCCCTGGAGCGGCTCACGGGTCAGCGAACCCGAGTGCAGGGGGCCAGCCGCACCGACGCCGGAGTCCATGCCCAGGGACAGGTGGTGGCCTTCACCACCCAGGCCGGGTACTCTCCCCAGGTGTTTCTGCGGGCGTTGAATTCCTCCTTATCGGAGGATATCAGGGTACGGTGCGCCTACCAGGTAGCTCTCGACTTCGATCCGCGGCGGCAGGCGAGGCGCCGGGTGTACCGGTACACCATCCTGAACCGGAAGGCTCCCTCTCCCTTGATGCGACGGTTGAGCTACTGGATGCCGCAACCCCTGGACGTGGAGGCCATGGCCAGGGCGGCAAGCCTCCTGGCTGGGAGTCGCGACTTCTCTGCTCTAGCTGGACCCCTGCTAGAGGGAAAGCGTGGGGTGCGTCGCGTCTACCGGTGGGAGGTGTGGCGGGAAGGGGAATGGGTTATAATAGAGGCCGAGGCCAACGCCTTTCTCCCCCAACAGGTGCGCAAGACCGCCGGAGCCCTGGCGAGGGTGGGACTGAAGCGGCTGTCCCACGAGGGTTTTCGGCGGCTGTTGGAGGGCGCGGCGCCGGAGAGCCCCGTCCCGCTGTTGCCGGCCTGGGGGCTCTGCCTGATGGAGGTTATGTATTCTGACTTCCCTCCTCGTGGAGCGCCAGAGGAGAACCGGGTCGCTAGAGCAAGCGATGAAGAGCACTAAGAGCTACATGGCCAAGCCCAGCGAGGTGACGCCTCAGTGGGTCCATATCGACGCTACGGGGAAAACCCTTGGCCGCCTCGCCGTCGATATCGCCAGACTGCTGCAGGGAAAGCACCGACCCACCTATACCCCTCACATCCTCACCGGCGACTACGTAGTGGTCACCAACGCGGCCAAGGTGCGGGTCACGGGCAGGAAGCTGGAGCAGAAGCTGTATTACCGCCACAGTGGCTACGTGGGGCACCTGAAGGCCACCCCTCTGAAGTCGCTGCTCCAGCAGCACCCGGAACGGGTCCTTCAGTTGGCGGTCAAGGGTATGCTGCCCAAGAATAAGCTGGGCCGGGAGATGCTGCGACGTTTCAAGGTCTACGCCGCTGAAGAGCATCCCCACCAGTCCCAGCTTGGGCAATCTTAGTACAAAGGCGGAATGACCTCATGGTCCAACTCCAACAGCAGTACTACCCCGGTACGGGGAAACGGAAGTCGGCCATAGCGCAGGTACGGTTGCTGCCCAGCGGCGGCCAGGTCACTATCAACGACCGACCCCTGGAGGAGTACTTCCCCTGGGCTGCCTGGCAAGAGAGGGCGCTAGAACCCCTCAAGGTCACCGAGACCCTGGGGAAGTTCGGCCTGGTGGTCAAGGTTGCCGGGGGTGGCATCTCCTCCCAGGCCGGGGCAGTGCGCCACGGTGTCGCCCGTGCCCTGGTGGCCTACGACGAGCAGTTCAAGACCACCTTGCGGAAGCACGGCCTGCTGACCCGTGATGCCCGGATCAAGGAGAGCAAGAAGTACGGGCTCAAGCGGGCGCGCCGGGCACCGCAGTACACTAAGCGGTAAGGCCTCGTACCCCACTGGGATGGCCCGAGAGATGGGTGCTCTGCACCCATCCCTTCGCCATTCTAGCCCGCGGCCAGCCGTCCCTTGATGAAGTCGATGACCGGCACCGGCGAGGGGTCGATACCCTGGAGCAGCGCCAGGTAGTAGCTGACGAAGTCCCCCAGGAGGACGGCACTGAGCATCTGAGCCAGAGGGCTCCTGCCCTCGCCCCGGATGAGCTGGTAGGCAATCCCCTTCTGCTCCAGGAGCTCCCCGGTGATGCGGTACCGCAGGTCGAGCCGCGGGAGAAGGCCCTGGGGCTGAAGCAGCAGCACCAGGAGGCGTCGTTCCACCTCCGCAGGCAGCCCGTAGCCCACTACCGAGTTGTGGTGGAGCTCTGGCAGCGTGTCGAAGAAGGCCCAGACCTTGGCGTTCTCGTTGAACTGGGTCTTCCAGCGGCGGGCCACCCCGGTGAAGATACCCGCCCCATAGACCACCGGCAACCTGCCCAGTAGCCCCTCCGCCAGCCGCTTGGCCGGGTTTCGCTCCCGCGGCGCTTCCTCTCCCAGCCGCTCCGCGAGAGCCTCCAGCGTCTCCAGGGCCTGGGAGAGCTCCGCGAGCTTGTCTGCCAGCAGCCCCAGCCTCTGCAGCAGGGCCAGGGGCACTACAAAGCTGTAGCCCAGGGCACACCGGGGCTCCCCCTGGTACTGCACCGGCACCAGGGGGATGTGAGCATCCCGGGCCCGCTGCTCCAGGGCACCGCCGCCGGTCACTGCCACCACCTGGCAGCTCCGCTCCAGGGCCTGCTGGAACACCGCAAGGGTCTCCTCGGTGCTGCCGGAGTAGCTGGATGCGATGACCAGGGTGTTCTCGCCCACGAAGGCAGGGAGCTGGTAGCCCCGTACTACCGTGACGGGCGGGGCCTCCTCCAGCGCTGCCAGGTCGGCCAGCAGGTCCCCACCGATGGCCGAGCCGCCCATGCCGGCCACCACCACTGCCTCCACCGCAGCGTACTGCGGCAGCAGACTCACCTTCTGGGCCTGGTCCCACGCCTCCCGGCACTGCTGCGGCAGGCCCCGCAGACGGTGCCGCATCCCCGTGGGGTCGAGACGGGTATAGAGGGAGGGGTCGTCCAAGCTCTCCATCCTCTGACCTCCCGGGAATCCCGGCACCAGGAGCGCGTGCGCCCCTAGAGCCCCAGGATGGCGGTAACCTCCTCCAGCAGCCGCTCCACCTGTTGAGGGCTGGAGGCCTCGGCGTAGAGGCGCAACAGGGGCTCGGTGCCAGAGAAGCGGGCCACCACCCAGGAGCCGTCCTTCAGCAGGAACCGCACGCCGTCCATCCGATCGGTGCGCTGGAGCCTCACCCCGGCCAGCTCTGCTGGCGAGGAGGCGGAGAGGTGCTCCTGGATGCGCTGCCGCTCCTCGGGGGGAAAGGAAAGGTCGCGGCGCTGGTAGTGATGGGGCCCCACCCTGCGGTAGAGCTCCTCCAGCAGCTCCGCCGGCCCCTTCCCCGACCGGACCATGAACTCCAGAAAGAGCAGGCCGCTGAGAATGCCGTCCCGCTCCGGGATGTGGCCCCGGAAGCCGAAGCCGCCGCTCTCCTCACCGCCCATCAGGGCATTCTCCTGCATCATCACGGAACCTATGTACTTGAACCCCACCGGCGCCTCGTGCACCGGGACGTCAAACAGCTCCCCCAACCGGAACAGCATGCTGGTGCTGGTAATGGACTTGACCAGGGGCCCCCGCTCTCCGCGGCCCTCCAGCAGGTACAGGGCCAGCAGGGCGAAGGTCTGGAGGGGCGTGATGAAGGTGCCCTGCTGATCCACCACCCCCAGGCGGTCGGCGTCGCCGTCGAGGGCCAGCCCCACGTCGGCGCCGCTCTCCACCACCCGCTGCGAAAGCTCCTTCAGGTTGTGGGCCACGGGCTCGGGTTGAGACATGCCAGGAAAAGCCGGGTTCCGCTCACTATGGAGCTCTAGCACCTGGGTGG
>JBHIBI010000006.1:0-20179 GCA_046758985.1 Dehalococcoidia bacterium | reverse complement strand
CCACTTTTGAAGCTCACGCAGGTTGGCCTATCTGATCGTAACGATTGTTGCTAGGGAGATTGCTCCCATGTTCCGTCAATCTTGTCACTGCGGTTTCATCACGTCCCCCCATTGGAGGTGAGGTCATAGAGACAGCCAATTTGGGGGGGTGTATAATTCGGCTATCGTAGCTATCAAGCTCGTTCAACATGGACACGAAGCGAATCGGCATAGCTGCCTACGGAGCTGATGCGCTAGCCGTTGTCTCGGAGATGGTGCGTTTCGAACGCTTGGGCGTGGCCGCGGTGTGGCTTACAACCGGGGGAGCGCGCCTGGATGGGCTGACCCTCTCTGCGGTGGCCGCTATGCGCACGGGAAAGATTATGCTCGGGACCTCCATTGTCCCTATTTTCCCCCGTCATCCCATTGTAGTCGCGCAGCAGGTCCAGGTCGTGGCTCAGCTTGCGCCGGGGAGGTTCCGCTTGGGCCTTGGGCCCAGCGGTCAACAAGGCGTGCTGCAAACGTTCGGACTGGATTTCAAGTTCCCCCTCGGTCATCTGAGGGAATACGTGGACATATTGAGAACTCTACTTAGGACAGGGTCCGTTGATTTCGCCGGTGACTTCTACAAAACACGCGCCCGCATAAACAAGCCAGTGGAGGTGCCGATCATGACCTCGGCACTCAACGCCGGTGCCTATCGCCTGGCGGGTGAAATCGCCGATGGTGCGATCAGTTGGGTAAACCCAGGCAAGTACCTCCGTGACGTCGCCCTACCAGCAATGCGAGAGGGGGCCCAGAAAGCAGGCCGAGAGGTCCCACCCTTAATTGCCCACGCTCCCGTGTGCGTCCACGACAACCGCAGTGAGGTTTTCGCTGCCGTGCGCGAGCAGTTGGCCACTTACCCCCGACTGCCCTTTTACGCCAGGATGTTTGAGGCCGCTGGGTACCCGGAGGCCCACGACGGTACTTGGAGCGATGCCATGATAGAGGCCGTCGCCATCTGGGGAGACAAGCCCGAGGTCGGCGGAAGGCTTAGCGAGTTATTGTCTTGGGGAGCCACTGAGGTCATCGTCACACCTGTAGCTGCCGGTCCCGACCGCCAAGCCTCAACAGATCGCACCGTTCAACTGATCGCGGATCTTGCGATGGCGACATAGCGAGCATTCCGGGCTACGGTAGGCACCTATAATGCGCCTATGAGGATCAGGTTCAGTAAATTGGTGCAAGGAGGAAAATCATGGCCACGGACCTCACCGTCATCCTGGAAAATCGGCCGGGTACGCTAGCCGACTTAGGCGAGGTCCTAGGGAAGGCCGGCGTTAACATCGAAGGGCTGTGTGGATTCCCCAGCGAGGGCAGGGGGGTCATCCACATCTTGGTGGAGGACGCTGCCGCTGCCCGCCGCGCCCTCGAACAAGCCGGGCTGGAGGTGCGAGGCGGACGCCAGGTCTTGGTCCTGGCTGCCGAGAACCGACCGGGCGAAGTGGGAAGTATCTGCCGCCGCATAGCCAACGCTGGGGTAAACATCGACCTGTTCTATGTGGCCGCCGATACCCGGCTGGTCATCGGTGCCGATGACCTGGACAGGGCTCGCGCTGCCGTCTAGCTCGGTGAGCGTAGCGGCGCAGTAGGGGGCTTCTGAACACAAAGGGCCCTGATGGTGCTGGTGGCACGCCAGGTTAGCCTACTTTCTCAATCCGGCCTCCCGGCACCCGCTCCAGGTTTGTCGTTGCCGTCAGTGCCAGTCACCTATACCTACGACAGGAGGAGCTCTATGAAGTTCGGCGTCTGTATGTTTCCCACCGACTACAGCATCGGGCCCGCGGAACTGGCTCGGGCTGTGGAGGAGCGTGGCCTCGAATCGCTCTTCTTCCCGGAGCACACCCATATCCCCACTAGCCGCCGGACCCCCTGGCCCGGGGGAAGTGAGCTACCGCAAGAGTACTCCCATACCCTGGACCCCTTCGTGGCCCTGGGCGCTGCGGCCGCGGCCACAGACCGCCTCCGTATCGGCACCGGGATTTGCCTGGTGGTCGAACGCGATCCCATCACCCTAGCGAAAGAGGTGGCGAGCCTGGACTTCATCTCACGCGGGCGGTTCCTGTTCGGCGTTGGCGGCGGCTGGAACTTGGAGGAGATGGAGAACCACGGCACGGCCCCGGTCCAGCGTTGGAGGCTGCTGCGAGAGCGGGTCCTTGCCATGAAGGCGATCTGGACCCAGGACGAAGCTGTATTTCGTGGCCAGTTCGTCAACTTCGACCCCATTTGGTCGTGGCCGAAGCCCGTGCAGAAGTCTCACCCGCCGATTCTGGTGGGTGGCAACGGCCCCCACACCCTCCAGCGCGTGGTAGAGTACGGGAACGGCTGGCTGCCCATGCCTGGCCGAGGCCAGACCCCACTGCCCGAGCGGATAGCTGAGCTGGACCGCCTGGCATCTCAGGCTGGCCGCGGGCGCATACCAGTATCCGTCTTCGGCGCGCCACCTCAGGCCGAGGTTATTCAGCACTACGTCGAGCTGGGTGTGGAGCGCTGCATCTTCTGGCTCCCGCCAGCACCGGCGGAGGAGGTGCTGCCCCTTCTGGACCGCCATGGAGAGCTGGCGAAGCGCTTCGTCTAGGGCTGGCGACGGCACTGCACCGTCTTCCTCAGGTTATGACGCGGCGTGCGATCTGACCGGCGTACGGTATGGAGTACTGGGGGTGTTCCCGCCTCCGGCGTCTGGCTGCTCCCATGGTGCTTCTCCTCCGCCGGTTGGGTGTGTTGCGCTACCAGGAGCGGCTCCCCTTTTTGTCAACCACATGCTAGGAAGCCAGGAAAACCTGGCTTCTGCTCCTTGACATGTGCTATAGTGGCTTTACGCTAGTAGTGATGGAGTGATGGATACGGGGGCTCAGGGAAGCGGCTTGGTGGCCCGGACGCCTCTTCTCCCCACGAGGGGGGAGCCCTCCTCGCCTGGCCGGGACGGGGCATCCTACCCCAACTTTCCTGGGTTGATAGAGATCCGCTGGCATGGCCGCAGCGGCCAAGGGGTTATCACCGCCAGCGAGCTCCTGGCGGAAGCCGCTCTCCGGGAACACAGGTACTTTCAGGCCTTCCCCGAGTTCGGTGCAGAGCGAACGGGTGCCCCTGTTATCGCCTATAGCCGCCTGAGTGACCTCCCCATCACACTCCATGCCCCTATTGTGGAGCCCGACATCGTGGTGGTTTTGGAGCCCACCCTCCTGAAAACCGTGGACGTCCTTTACGGCCTCAAGGAAGAGGGCCTCGTGCTGGTGAACACCTCTCTCCGCCCGGCGGAACTCAGAGCTCAGCTTCCCGCAGGGCGCTACCGGCTCTATGTTGTCCCTGCCACTCGAATCGCTCTGGATAACCTTGGGCGGAACTTTCCCAACACTGCCTTGCTCGGTGCACTGCTCCGGGTCGCCCCGGTGGTGAAGAAGAAGAGTGCCCTTGAGGCGATGAAGAAGCGGCTGGCTTCTCGTCCGGCAACCCCCATGGTGGAGGCCAATATCCTAGCCCTAGAACGCGGCTATGGAGAGGTGCGGGAGGAGTAGGAAGGTTCCCTGGCGTTTGCCGGTGGCAAGGGGTGCGAGAAGATGAAGCAGGAGATAGCGGGCTGGAGGTCGGCACCTCCTGGCGGGATTATCCGGGCGGCAGGAAATACGGTGGAGTATGAGACCGGAGGGTGGCGGACACTCCGCCCCCGGGTGGATATGGACCGATGTACCCATTGCATGATCTGCTGGATCTTCTGCCCAGATAGTGCGGTGGAAGTGGAGAACATGCGGCTTAAAGGGTTCGACCTGACCCATTGCAAGGGATGCGGGATTTGCGCCAAGGAGTGCCCTCCCAAGTGCGTTGAGATGGTCGAAGAGGCTCTGACCTAAAAGAGGGGGCAGCGTATGGCTATTGGTGTCCAGAAGCCCTCTAAGACAACCCCCCAGGTTAAGGGTACCCCTGCGAGCCTGAGCGGGGGTCTGGCGGTAGCTGAGGCGATGCGCCAGACGAACCCTGAGGTTGTCGCCGCTTATCCTATCACCCCCTCCACCCTCATCGTGGAAAGGTTTAGCGAATTTGTCGCCAATGGACAGGTGGACACAGAATTCCTGGCCGTGGAGAGCGAACATTCTGCTCTGAGCGCCTGCATTGGGGCCGCGGCTGCAGGAGCCAGGGCCCAGACCGTAACTTCCAGCCAGGGCCTAGCGCTCATGTGGGAAGCCCTGTACGTTGCCTCTGGCATGAGGTTGCCCATCGTCCTGCACTGTGCCAACCGGGCCCTCTCGGCACCCATCAACATCCATTGCGACCATTCGGACACCATGGGCGCAAGGGACAGCGGCTGGGTCCAACTGTACGCTGAAAACGGGCAGGAGGCCTACGACAATGCCCTGATGGCGGTGCGCGTTGCTGAGCACCCCGAGGTGTTGCTACCAGTCCTCCACTCTCAGGATGGCTATACCGTCACCCATAGCGTCGAGAGGGTGGAGCTGCTGCCGGATGAAGCGGTGCAGAAGTTTCTGGGGACGTACCACGCTGTTGACCCCCTCCTGGATACCCAGCGGCCGGTCACCTACGGCGCGATGTTTCCTCCTTCGGAGCTGTTCGAGGTGAAGCGGCAGGGGGTGGAGGCGATGGAGCAGGCTCGGGAGGGGATCCTGGCCGTGGGCCAGGAGTTCGGGCAGCTCACTGGCCGCCTTTACGGACTCCTGGAGGGCTACTCCCTGGAGGATGCCGAGATTGTCCTGGTGCTGTTGGGTAGTACTACAGGAACCGCCCGAGTGGTGGTGGAGAGGCTGAGGGAGAAGAAGATCAAAGCGGGGCTTTTGAAGATCCGCTCCTTTCGACCATTTCCTGGGGAAGAGGTAGCGCAGGCTCTGAGGGGGAGGCGGGCGGTAGCGGTGTTAGACCGTGCCCTTGCCCCCGGGGCCAGTGCCAACCCCCTGTTTTCAGATGTCTGTATGTCCCTCTTGGTGCATGGTATTTCCGTCCCTCTGGTCAACTACGTGTACGGCATCGGGGGGCGGGATGCTACTCCAGCCCACCTGATACACGTCTTTACCGAGCTTCAAGAGGTGGCCGATTCCGGAAAAGGGGGAGCGAGGATCCGCTACCTGGCCTTGCGGGAGTAGCGGAGGGATGCGATGCAACTGAACCTGCGGGTGCTTACCCAGGAGCCAGACCTGCTGGCACCGGGTCACCGGCTCTGCCCGGGCTGTATGGAGCCGGTGGTGGTGCGCCAGATCCTACAGGTGGCTGGCCCAGACACGGTGGTGATCACGGCCACCGGTTGCCTTGAAGTGTCAACCACCCCCTACCCGTATACCGCCTGGCGCGTTCCCTGGCTCCATAGCCTGTTTGAAAACGCGGGCGCAACCATAGCTGGAGTGGAGGCGGCGGGCAAAGCCTGGGCTAGGAAGGGAAAACTCAACGGAGAGAGGCGGTTGAACCTGATCGCCTTTGCTGGCGATGGTGGCACCTATGACATCGGCCTGCAGTCGCTGAGCGGTGCCATCGAGCGGGGCCACCGGTTTCTGTACGTATGTCTCAACAACGAAGCCTATATGAACACCGGGATCCAGCGTTCCAGCGCCGCCCTTTTTGGGACGTGGACGACCACTTCCCCCGTTGGTCGCAGGGTTCTTGGGAAGCCCCAGGGGCGCAAAGACTTGACTCGGATTGTGGCTGCCCATGGAGCCCCTTATGTCGCTCAGGCCTCACCGCACCTGTGGAAGGATTTAAAGCGGAAGGTTGCCCGTGCCCTTCAGACCGATGGCCCCACCTTTATCAATGTCTTGGCCCCTTGCCCCCGGGGCTGGCGGTCTGACCCTGAGCTGGGGGTTGAACTGGGAAGAGTGGCCGTGGAAACCTGTGTCTGGCCGATCTACGAGGTTGACCACGGGGTGTGGAGGCTGAATCACAAGCCCCGGGGGAAGAAACCGGTGACCGAGTGGCTAGCGGTGCAGGGTCGCTTCAGCCACCTCCTGCAACCCTCCCACAAGGACACGTTAGACCAACTGCAACGGGAGGTGGATGAGGCTTGGGACCACCTCCTAGCCATGTGTGAACGGTCTGAAGGGCGAGTCCAACGGCCCACAGAGGAGGAGTAGGCAGAGGCAGACCACCACCGGAAGATGGAGACAGAGCCTGGGGGAAGGAGGCCGAGGTGGACGAGCGACCGGGTTTGACCGCAAGACAGGCGTTGCAAAGCCGGATAGAGTCCTACCTCCTATACAAGAGGGTGCAATGTAGTCAGTGTGTACTTCTCCTTCTACAAGATGCCCTGGGTCCCTACGACCCCAGGTTTCTCGCCGCCACCCGATCCCTGGGCCGTGGCATAGGTGGCTCTGGGAACCTCTGCGGTGCCGTGGTGGCAGGGGTGCTGGCCTTGGGGCTCAGGGGGCAAAGTAAGGACTCTGGTTCCTTGGGAGATGAGGGGCCGCCTCTCGGGGTGCGCACTGTGAGGCCGAAGAACGATTGGCTGGATGTCTTTTGCCCTGAACCAGAAGAGCCAGCGCTTTTTGCTCGGTGCCGCGAGCTCCTATCCCGCCTCTCTAGCCAAGTGCTGCCCTTGGCTGGCTCCCTCAACTGCTCGGACATCTCGGGCGTGGAGTGGAGTAGTGCAACGCCCTTCCAACTCTCCCTCTACCGGAGTCCTGAGGGTGGGATGGCGCGCTGTGTTGAGGTCATCGCGACCACGGCGGATACCGTCCGTGAGCTTCTCGATGAGCAACCAGCGGGGTGTTCGGGGGCCTGCTAGCAAGGAACGCAACGGCTGGATAGCTCCCTGCGCTCGTTCACTCGCTGCCCCACATGCCTCTCCAAAGGCCACTGGGCCAGAACACTAGGGGGAGGCCGCAGCGCTCTTCTTCTTGGGCCACACGTCGGGCACCCCCCGGGCGCGCCAGAGGTCACAGCGAATGCAGCGGAGGGCCTCCGCCCTGGACTCCTCCTCTCCATAGCCGAGCTCCACCAGGTCGAAGGAGCGGCGGGCCTCCAGCTCCAGCTCTGCCATCTCCACCTGGCCTTCCCCTTGGGGGCTGAGACCGGGGGGAATGTCCATCTCCTCCCCCTGGGGTGCCAGGGTTTCGGCGATCTCTCCGGAGCCGCCCAGGTAGCGATCGATGGCCTGGGCCGCCTTACGGCCCCCGGCGATGGCCTGGATGACGTTCACGGGGCCCGTTACCGTGTCCCCGGCGGCGAAGACGCTGGGGCGGCTTGTGGCGGAGCTCTCGGGATCCGTCTTGATGGTCCCATTGCGGTCGAGTTCCAGGCCCCAATGCTCATTCTGAGGCACCTGGCCGATGGCCGCCAGGACCGTATCCACCTCCACCTCGAACTCGCTGCCCGGGATGGGGACGGGGCGACGCCGGCCACTGGCATCGGGCTCGCCCAGCTCCATGCGGATAAGGCGGAGGCGTAGGGCCCCACCCTGGGCCTTGATCCGCACCGGGGCTGCCAGGAACTCCAGGCAAACACCCTCTTCTTCGGCGGAGTGGACCTCGAAGTCGTAGGCGGGCATCTCCTGGCGGGAGCGGCGGTAAGCGATGGTCACCTCCTGGGCCCCCAGCCGGAGGGCCGTGCGAGAGCAGTCGATGGCCACGTTGCCACCTCCGATGACCACCACCCGCTGGCCTACCTCCACTGGGCCTCCCAGGTTCACGTCCTTGAGGAAATGCACGCCCTCCCAGACCCCCCGAAGCCCCTCGCCCGGAATGTTCAGCCGTTGGGGGGCGCAGGTTCCCGTGGCGATGAGGACCGCGTCGTAGCCATGGGCCATCAGGTCATCCAGACTCTCCGCCGGGGTACCGCAGCGGAGTTCCACGCGGTTCTCCCCGATGACCGCGATCTCCTGCTCGATGATCTCCCGGGGCAGCCGGTAGGAGGGGATGCCCATGACGAGCTGCCCTCCCGGCTGGGGTAGGGCTTCGAAGACCGTGACCGAATGGCCGCACACCTTCCCCAGGTAGTAGGCTGTAGTGAGGCCCGCGGGGCCGGAGCCGATGATGGCCACCCGTTTTCCCGTGGGGGGAGCGATGGTGGCTTCCCACCGCTGCCGCCACACCTCCCCGTCGCGGTCGGTGGCGGCCCGCTTCAGGGCGTTGATGGCCACGACGGTGTCCATCTGGCCCCGGCGACACCCTGGCTCGCAGGGGCGGTAGCAGACGTAGCCACACACCGCGGGAAGGGGGATGCGCTCCCGGACCACGGCGACGGCCTCGGAGAACTTCCCCAGGGCGATGTAGCCGATGTACCGTGGCACATCGATACCGGCGGGACAATCACGTACACAGGGCGCTACCAGGCGGTGGAGCGTGGGCTGCATCTCGGTCTCCTCGCAGACCATACCCCACCCGGTGTTGCCGAGAACCTCACCGGATGGGCCACAAACCAGTGTACCATGGTGTTACCGATTTCGTCATGCCCTGGCCGCCTGGGCTGGCTCCACTACCAGCCCCGGGACCCTGATGGGCTGAATATGGGGGAGCAACACCCCGCTAGTCCACCAGGGCGAAGAAGCGGGCCTGAGCGCCCTCGGTCTTGGCCACCTTGTACCAGGGGCCGAAGAAGCTCACCCGGCGCCCCGTGATGGCACCCAGGTTGGTCAGCCCCTCCATGATGGTGATGCCCTGGCCCAGGATGATGCGGTGCACCACGAAGTCCTCCGAGGTGAACTGTGGCAGGCGGGCGCTGTACTCCTCGAAGAAGTCGAAGCCGATGGCCTTGGGGCCCCGTTCCACCAGCCAGCGAGCCCCCTCCGGCGTCAGGTAGGGCGACTGGGTGAAGTAGTCGGGGAACCTGCCCCACATGCGGTCGGTCCAGTCGGTGCGTAGCAGCACGATATCTCCACGCCGGAGCTCCACGTTGCACCGCTCGAAGTCGGCGGGCCCCAGGCCGTGGTTGGGCTCACAAGGCGTACAGTCCAGCACCACCGCTTCCCCGATGACGTTGCTCAGGGGCACCTCTGCCATGGTGGTGGCGTTCTCAAAAACGTGGAGCGGTGAGTCCACGTGGGAGCCGGTGTGGAGGCTCTGGCCGATGTGGGTGACCTGCCAGAAGCCGGGCCCCCGATGGACGGGCTCCAGCCGCACCCGGACGTCAGTGGAAGGGGGGCCCTTGGTCTCGTCGTCCACCAGCACACTCAGGTCGATCACCTGGGGCATGCCTCACCTCCCGAGGGGTTGTGGTAGCTGGGCGTGGCGACGCCTCGCGGAGCCATGGTAGGCACTATACCCGTGCTGGGAGAGGCCCGTCAAGGCGGGGCCCGTGGCCCTCTCTTAGGGCAGGCCCCAGCTAGGGCGGGGTGAACAGGACTTCCTGCACCGGTGGGTACCCCTGGATGTCGCCCAACTGCTGGGCGGCCTCCCAGATAGTCTGGATGACCTGCTCTCCGTGGGCGTCCACGGGTCCCTGGGGATAGCTGTAGAGCTGCCACCACCAGGTGAGGTACTGGGGCGAGATATCCCGCCGCTGGGCCACAGCGGCGAGAACTCGCTCCCGGTGCTCCTGAAAATAGCGTTCCGACTCTGCCAGCATACGGTTCAACTCTGCCAGCGCCTGGCCCTTGGCCTCCACCGTCTCCGGATAGGTGATGATTACCGAGTTCATGGAACCTCGCTGGGTCATCTCCTGCAACTCTTTGGTGATGTGGGTCAGCACACGGAAGTTCGGGTCGTTGACGATGGCATAGGCAGGGGCGTGCAGCATCACCGCCGCGGCGATGCGCCCCTGGGAGAGTAAGGCGGGCACCGATTCCTGGGGCACTTCGATGAACCGTACATCACCGCCAGTGAAGCTGGTGTTGAGGCCATACCGCTCCTGGAGTACAAAGCGGGTCTCCAGGGTGAAGGTGCCCCCCAGAGAGCTCACGGCGATCTGTTGGTCTCGCAGGTCCCGGGGTGACTGGATGGACGAGTCCCTGGCCACCACCAGCAGGGTGCCATCGTGGTTCTCCAGGCCCTGGGAGAGGATGATGAAGGGGAGGCCACGGCTGGCGGCAATGGGCACTGCCACGGTAGCGGCCTCGATGGCGTCGTAGCGCTTGGTGGGCGCTGCCTCGATGATGGTCCCCAGGGGAAGAAAGTCCACCTCCACCTCCACGGTGTCCGAGGTGACGATGCCCTCGGTGATGGCGTAGAGTACCGCCTCTCGGCTGGGGTCGTCTAGGTAGGCGATGCTCAGCCGCTGTCTCTCGCCTGCCTGCTGGGCGCAGCTCAAGCCCAGGAGGAGCAGCGTTAGCGCTAGGAGCAGTAGCCCTCGGATCATCGCGGTGTGGGTCATTTCTCAATTCCTCCTTCGGCTGACTGGGGCCAACCATCAGGTCACCGGGGCGGTCTGCGATTTGTAGCGCAGGGTGCGGCGTTCGACACGGTCCAGGAGCAGACGGTCTATCACAAAGACCAGCAGGATGATGGCGAGTATGGTGGCGAAGATGGTGGTGGAGTCGAACTGGGTGCGGGCGAAGTTGAGCAGGTAGCCCAGGCCTGTGGTGGCCCCGAAGAGCTCGGCGATAAGGGCTACCTTCCAAGCCACACCGTAGGAGACCCGCACCGAGGAGAGCAGGTAGGGATGCAGTAGGGGCAGCACCACTAGCCGCAACACCCGCCAGGGGCTACGGGTGAAGCTTCGGGCCATCTCCAGGGTCTCGTCGTTCAGGGAGCGGAATCCGGCGTCCAGGTTGATAATGCAGAAGGGCAGCAGGATGGCTACCTCCACAAAAATGACGGTGGTGGTGCTGACACCGAACCAGAAGATGGCAGCGATGGCCCAGCCCAGGGTGGGAAAGGCGTTGAGCAACGGGGTGATCCGCCCGTTGACGAAGGTGCGAGTGACGGGCACGTAGTAGGAGAGGGTCACCAGAAGCATACCGATGACCTGGGCCAAGACCACGGCCCCAACCACCCGTGCCAGGGAGATGTAGGTGTGCACGAAGAGACTGGGGTCAAAGAACAACTCGCCCGTACGCCGTAGTACATCAACTGGGTTGGCCAGGATATACTCCGGCGTGCGCAGCGACGCCAGGTACCATCCCAGGAGCAGCAGCACGACCAGGCTGTCGGCCAGAGCGCGGTCCCAGGGGAACCGCAGTCGAGAGGGCGGAGCGCTGGTGACGACTGTCTCGGCGGGTTTCATGGGAGGCTACCCTTCAACCACTGGGTGTCCGGCTGGGGAGGGCGAGCCCTGGCCTGAGGTGGGGCTTCCCAGGCTGGCACGCAGGCGCTCCCGCAACGGGTGCAACCCCTCAGCCAGCTCCAAGCTCGGGAAGCGGGACCCCTCTACGGAGACGCTGTCCAGCACGCGGGCCGGCTTGTCCGAGAGCACGTAGATCTGGTCCGCCAGATAGAGGGCCTCATCCAGGTCGTGGGTGACCATCAGGACGGTGCGCTGGGCGGAGCGGCACAGCTCCAGGGTCAGCCTCCACAGGCGGTCCCGGGTGGTGATGTCTAGGTCGGAGAAGGGCTCGTCCAAGAGCAGCAACTCTGGCTCCGTGACCAGGGCGCGAGCCAGGGCCACCCGATGCTGCTCGCCGCCACTCATGTTCCCGGGGAACTTGTGGTAGTCCCGGCTGAGGCCCACCGCATCCAGATAGTGACGGGCCCGCTCTTGAAACGTGCGACGTTCTCTCTTGCCGAAGCGCAGCTCCAGCCCCAGCAGCACGTTCTCCAGAGCAGTGCGCCAGTACACCAGCCGAGGTGACTGAAACACCAGAGCGTTGTACTTCCAGCCCTGGGCTGGTGGCAGGCCGTTGACCAGGACGGTGCCCTGGTAGTGGTCCAGGAGGCCCGCGATGATGCGCAGCGCCGTCGTCTTGCCACACCCGCTGGGCCCCAGGAGGCACACCACCTGGCCCCGCTCCACCTGGAAGCTCACCTCCCGGTGCACCTCTTCACCGCCCAGGACCGTGTGCACGTTGTCGAACTGGACGTAGCTCATGGCGCTGGTTCCTTGGTGCCGATGTGGAGAGCCACGGTGCCCAGGGCGAGGCGGCGGAGCTGGACTCTGGCGAATCCCACCTGTCGCAAGGCGTCGGCCAGGCCCTCGGCAGTGGGGAAGTCGGTCACCGAGTTGGGCAGGTAGGTATAGGCCTCAGCATCCCTCGCCAGAAGGCGGCCCAGCAGAGGCAGGACCCGGTCCATGTACAGGTGGATCAGGGGTGAAAGGGCACCTCCTTGGAGGGGGGTGAGCTCCAGGCTTACCAGGCGACCACCGGGCCGCAGGACGCGATACATCTCCTCCAGCGCCCTCTGGAGGTCGGCGACGTTGCGCAGGGCAAAGCCGACGGTGACCAGGTTGAAGCGTTCGTTGGGGAAGGGGAGGGCCAGGGCATCGGCCAGGCTGAAGGAGACCCGGGGAGCCAGCCTCAGGCGCTCCGCCTTCTGGCGGGCCAGCACCACCATCTCGAGGCAGAAGTCCACCCCCACCACCTGCTCCAGGGGATAGCGGGCCAGATCGAGGGCGAAGTCGCCGGTGCCGCAGGCTACGTCCAACGCCCGGGTATCGCCAGGGGAGGCCGCCAGCCTCACTGCCAGCCGCCGCCAGGCGTGGTGCCGTCCACCCGTCATTACCCCGTTCATGAAGTCGTAGCGCCGGGCGATGCGGGCGAACAGGGCATTGACGTAACTGGCCTTGGCCTTCCCCTCCAGGCGGTTCACAGGTCAGGCTTCCTCCTCTCCACCCCCGGCGGGTCGCCAGAGGGGGAGGGCTATCTGAAAGAGGACCAGGTCCCGGTCGCTTTCGTTGAGCACCATGTGGGACTCGCCACGGAACATGCGGACGACGGTGCCCGGTCCCACCGGCACCCGCTCCCCGTCCAGCTCCACCACTCCCTCGCCCTCGAGGAAGATGAACATCTGGGGGTAAGGGTGGTGGTGTTTCGGGAACACCCCGCCGGGCAGGAGCCGCGCCTGGGAGACCCAGAGCTGGCCGGGGTTCTCGCTCTTGTTGGCCAGGGTCTTCTCCTCCACCCCCACCACCTTGCCGGGCACGGGCTTCCACTCCATGGCGGCAGAATGCAGGACAGGGCCGCGGTACCCCTCCTCGGCCTGGTGGCTCCCTGGGTAGCCTTCGGATGCCATGGCACACCTCCTCAAGCGAGCTAGTTGTGAAGGGGAAACAGGACAAAAACCAGCAGGCCCCACACCACGTGGGAGATGAGCACAGGCAGGATCCGCCGCTGGTGGGCGTAGAGAGCGCCCCACACAGCGCCCGCCACCGTCGCC
This sequence comes from Dehalococcoidia bacterium, assembly GCA_046758985.1. GTDB lineage: Bacteria > Chloroflexota > Dehalococcoidia > Lucifugimonadales > JBHIBI01 > JBHIBI01. Next base: position 6,980 of record JBHIBI010000006.1, on the reverse strand, counting down.
GCCACCACCAGCATGGGGTTGGCCGTCAGCATGTGCACGCCTCCATAAGCCGCCGTGCCCAGGGCCCATCCCTTCCAGGGACCCCATCGCTCGTCGAAGCGCTGCTGCACCAGGCCACGCCAGTACAGCTCCTCGCCGGGGGCGATGACCGTGGCCAGCAACAGGGCCAGGAGCGCCGGGTGAGCCAGGCTCCGGAGCTGGTACACCTCCCCCACCTGCCGTGGGGCGAAGGGAAGGGTGGTGGAGGAGACCACGTCGCCGGCCCAGAAGACCCCGTAAAGCAGGGCGGCACTGACCACACCGATGACCACATCGCCGGGCCGGAAGCCCTCCTCCAGGGGGAAGGCCCCCCGGAGCGAGAGGGCCAGCAGCCCCAGGGAGCCGGTGGCCAGGCTCATCAATACCCAGAAGTTCACCGGCTGCCAGAGGAACACGATGACCCACAGAGCCGCGGCCAGGGGTAGCGTCACCGTCATGGACTGGAGCTTGGGCACCGATGCCACTCGGACCATCAGCCCAGGGCCCCCTGAAGGATGAAGGCGAGGCTGAGGAGGAGACCGAAGGTGAGGTGCACCTTGGCGGTGGCCACGTCAATGGTGGCCAGCACTGCCGTGGCCTCATCCCCGGCCCGTAGGGCACGCTGCATGGTATACAGCGCCGCACCGGCCAGGGGCAACGTCAGGAGGGTGAGCAGGGTCCAGAGGGGCAGCAGGGAGAGGCCGGCCAGCAGGATGACCAGCAGGTAGGCCGAAGCCAGCAGCAGCATGTAGAGCCGTCCGGCTGGCCGTTGGCCCATCAGGGTGGAGAGGGTCTTGAAGGGGGCCTGGGCGTCGTCCTGCACATCGCGCACGTCGTTGGCGTGCAGGATGGTGGCCACCAGGATACCCACGGGCAGCGAGGCGATGGCTGCCTGGAGGGTGACGGTGCCCGCTAGCACGAAGTAGGTGCCCACGACCATCAGGGGGCCCATGACCACGAACACTACGGGTACGCCCAGCCCCCGGTATTTGAAGTGAATGGGCGATGCGGTGTAGAAGTAGCCGATGAGGATGGCTAGGAGTCCAATCAGTACAACATAGAAGCCGCGCACCGTGATCAGGTAGGCGCCCACCACCATGGCGGCGCCGAAGAGGGCCAGCCCGCCGCGATAGGCATCGTCGGGCCGAAGACGGTCCTGCACCAGCACCTTGCTGGCCCTGGCTGACCCGGGGGTATCCACCCCCTGTCGCACGTCGAACAGCTCGTTGATGACGTTGGTGCCCGCCTGGAGCAGCAAGGCCCCCAGCAGGGCGAGGAGGAACAGAAGGGGGCTAAAGGCCCCGTCCTTCCAGGCGATGGCCCCCGCTAGGGTCACGGGGATCAGGGAGGCGGTCCAGGAGAAGGGCCGCACAATCTCGGCCCAGGCCTTAAGGCCACCACGGGGCGTAGGCAGGAGCTCTGCTGGGGTCTGACCTTGGTTGCTCTCAGCCCCGAGCTGACGCTGCCGCGTAATAAAGGCGTTCAGGTCTGCCTCCAGCACCCGCACCACGCCACCAAAGTGAAAGGAGGGGAGGGTGCCCCGCTTGAGGTGACGGTAGACCGTCACCGGCGCTACGCCCAGGCGGGCGGCCACCTCGGGGACGCTGAGGCTGCGCTGGGGGTTTTCCTGCTCACCCATGGGGCTTCTGTCCAGAGATCGGGCGACAAAGGGCTGTTACAATCGTGATCAATCATGCTCTTTTATAGTCACCAGCGTGGGAGTTGTCAAGGCTCAGGCGTACAGGCCCAGGTGGGTGCCGCCCAGGACGTGCAGGTGGCCGTGCTCCTGGCTCTGCATGGCGTCGGGGCCCAGGTTGGAGAGGAGGCGGAATCCCCGAGGGCAGAGCTTGCTCCCCAGCTCTACCGCCACCTTCCCCACCTGGCCCAGCACCTGGGGGGTGCTCCACAGCTCCTCTTGGGTCATGTGCCGCTGGGGCATCACCAGGAGCATCACCGGCACCCAGCGCAGCCTGTTGTCGATGACGATGGTCTGCTCATCCTCGTAGCGGATGGTGGCGGGCTCTCGCCGGGCGATGACGGCGCAGAAGGTGCAACTGTTTTTCAATCCTTGCTTCATGGGCCCTCTGTTCCTCGACCCTGCTGGGGGAGTTCAGCCTGGGGCCCTCTCTGCGGTTAAGGGTGCCGCCGAGTGGGCCGGCGTGGGGTGCGCAGCCGTTCCTGGTCCCGGTAATCGGGGGCGGTGATGGCGATGAGCTGCGCCACCCGGGGGTCCTTGAGCCGCGAGCCGATGCCAGGCTTGATCCCCTCGGGGGCGGAGGCGGTGGTGATGACGGTGGGCAGGCGGGCGTTGTGCCGGTGGACGATGATCTGGTAGAGCTTCTCCTCGGCCCAGGGGGTGCTGCTTTCCGAGCCCAGGTCATCCAGGATGAGGAGGGGGGCCGTCTTCACCTGCTCAAAGAGCTGGTCGTAGGTGACGAGGCTCTCGGGGCTGAAGGTGGCCCGTAGGTGGTCCAGCAAGGCAGGGACGAAGGCGAAGAAGACAGGCTGCTTTTGCTCCAGGCGGTGGTTGGCGATGGCCACCGCCAGGTGGGTCTTGCCGCAGCCGTGCTCTCCGGCCAGCACCAGCCAGCCATCGGGGTCCCGGGCGAAGTTGCGGGCCGCTCGCAGGGCGGCCTCCAGGCTAGCCCTGCCCTGGGCGTCGGCCCCGTTGCCTCGTAGGTCGAATCCCTCGAAGGTCATCAGCTTCAGGGCCTCTGGCCCCATGCCGCCGATCTGCTGGAACAGGGGAGCGGCGTGCCAGCCCAGAGAGTGGACGCGGGAGAGCTCGGGGGCCTCCAGGCGGGTCCTCAGCCGTTCGTCCAGGCGCTCCAGAGGGGCGGCCAGGGTGACGACGGTGGGAAGCTGAGCGTTGAAGCGGTGGTTCAGCACCTGGTAGAGCTTCTCCTGGGCCCAGGGGGTGCTGGCTTGGGCCCCCAGGTCGTCCAAGAGCAGCAGGGGGGTATTGCGGACCTGGTCGAAGAGCTCATCGTAGGAGAGATCGCTGGAGGGAGCGAAGGCGGCCCGCAGGTGGTCCAGCAGGTCCGGGATCAGAACGAAGAGGGCGGGGACGCCCCGTTGGATGCAGCGGTTGGCGATGGCCGCGGCCAGGTGGGTCTTGCCCGAGCCGCTGGGCCCGGTGAGCACCAGCCATCCTCGGGGCTCCTCGGCGAAGGCCTGTGCCGCCTCCAGAGCCCGCCGGAACAGCTCCTGGCTGGCAGGGTCGGGGAGCCTGCCTTGGGGGTCGGTATCCTGGAAGGTGATGCCCACCAGGGGCCCCAGGTTACTGTAGCGCTGGAGGCGCGCCAGCCGCTGGCCCTGGGTGTCCTGCTCCTGGCAGCGGCAGGGCAGCGCCTTGCCGAAGTCGGGGTGGCCCACGGGAAGCCGGGGCAGGACCCACTCCATCCCTTTGCAGACGGGGCAGACGGATGCGGGCTCTAGCTCTTCAGCCGCCCCGGCGCTGCCCGTACCAGCGGAGGTAGTCCTTGGGGGCAAGCGTCTCAGGATGTCTCCCAGGCTCTCCATGACTCCCCCTCCCTTCGGTGGCCCAGCGCTCCAGGATGCGGGCGATGTAGCGCCAGCTCCGCTTGTTGCGGCTGACCGCTTCCTGAAAGGCCTCGGCCACCCACTCCGGGGGGTAGATGGCCTCCGCCTCCTTCAGTTCCTCGGCCACCAGGGGCGTGATCATGCCGATGTTCTCCTCGTAGAGGGCGTAGATGTTGGGCTTGGGCTCCGGCGGCTCCGCCGTTGGCTCCCACCGGGGGAGGCCCTGCACAGGGATCTCCCCCTGCCGGATGCCCTCCACGGCGCGCTGGTCGGCCTCGGTATGGAGAAAGTACAGCTCCTCCTGGTGGCCATCGTGGCTTATGCTGAGAGGGAGGAAGGTGCCCCGCTGCACGGCGGCGTGGAGTCCAGCGCGGAGGGCTGGCTCCGCCCCTTCGGGACAGTGACGGAGCCCGGCCAAGAGCACCCGGTCGGCCAGCAACTCCCCCAGGGTGACGAAGCGGGGGTAGCCCTTCTTCTGGTGCAGGAGCCAGAGCAGGCGCAGGGTGCACTTGAGCTCCGCTAACCCCTCGATGGACTCCAGCAACGGCCCAAAGAGGGGATTGGGCACAGGGGTATAGCGGGTGCCCGGGGGAAAGGGGACGGGCCGGCGCATCTAGGATGGCTCCTGGGTGGAGATTTCCGGGGACAGCTCCTGCTCTGAGGGGAGGTTCTTGAAACGACCACGGGCTGCCTCAAAGTAGAGGGTGCCGGTTCCTGTGGGGCCGTGGCGATGTTTGGCGAGGATGATCTCGGTAATGTTCTTGGGATAGGGCCGCTCCTCTCGCTGCTCCCACTCCTCTTGGGTGTAGTAGTAATCGTCTCGATGAATGAACAGGACGACGTCGGCGTCCTGCTCGATACTGCCGCTCTCCCGCAGGTCCGTGAGCTGGGGACGGTGGGAGGGGCGGGCCAGCGGAGCGCGGCTGAGCTGGGAGACGGCGACCACTGGCACGTTCAGGTCCCGGGCCAGCCCCTTGAGGGCGGCCGAGATCTCACTCATCTCCTGGACCCGGTTCTGGGAGCGGCCCTCGCTCCGGATTTGCTGCATGTAGTCCACGACGAGGAGGTCGACCTCCCGCTCCAGGGCTAGTCGGCGGGCCTTGCTGCGGATCTCCACGATGCCCTGCACCGGCGTGTCGTCGATGTAGATGGGGAGGTCGGAAAGGGTGCCCACTGCGTCTGTTACCCGGTTCTCCTGGGCCTCCGTGAGGAGGCCCAGGCGGAGGAGGCGGCTGTCCACGTTGCCCTCGCTGGCCAGGAGCCGCATGGCCAACTGCATGCTGCTCATCTCCAGGCTGAAGAAGCCACACGCTGCGCCCACCCCCGCCGCATGCCGGGCGATGTTGATGGCCAGGGTGCTCTTGCCCATGGCTGGCCGGGCCGCCAGGATGACCAGGTCCGAGCGTTGCAGGTTCCCCAGGAGCTCGTCCAGCCACCAGAAGCCGGTGGGAACAGAGGCGCCCATGCGCTCCAGGGGCTGTTCCACGGCAGCCTGGTCCTCCAGGTACCGGTCCAGGACATCCCGCAGGGAGACGAAGTCCCGGGAGGGCTGCCGGGCCCGCACCCGAAACAGGACATCCTCCGCCCGGTTCAGCAGGCCCTCGATGTCGGCCGTGTCCTCGTAGCCCATGGTGGCGATGCGGGCAGCTCCCTCGATCAGGCCCCGCAGGACGGCGCAGCGGCTAACCAGCCGGGCGTAGTGTTCGATGTGGAGGGGAGTGGGAACGGTGGCCACAAGGTGGCTCAGGTAGGCCGGACCCCCCAGCTCCTCCAGCCGGTTCTCCACCCCCAGTTGGTGAGCCAGGGTGACCTGGTTGATGGCCTCGCTTCGCTGGAACAGCTCCAGGCAGGCCTGATAGCAGTAGCGGTTCTTTTCCCCGTAGAAGTCCTCGGGTTTGACGACATGGGCTACTTTGACGATGGCGCTGCCATCGAGCAGGAGGGAGCCGACGATGGCCTCCTCGGCCTCTAGGTCATGGGGAGGGAGCCTCTCGGCGTACATGTCCCTCTTACTCCTCGGCTTCGGCGATGACGGTGACGCTGGCGCTCACGCCCTGGGGAAGCCGTATGGTGACCTCGTAGGTGCCCGGCTGGCTCAGGGGAGTCGGCAGGTCCAGCATGCGCCGTTCCACCTGGAGGCCGCTCAGCCTGGAGAGCTCCTGGGCGATGCTGAGGGTGGAGATGGAGCCATAGAACTCGCCGGTGGGCGCTACCTTGGCCTTGAGGGTGACCTCGGCTCCCTCTAGGCGCTGGGCGATGGCTCCCATCTCCTTCAGCTCCTTCTGGCGTTTCTCCTGGGCTATTGCCCGGAGCTTCTCAATGCGCTTGAGCTGCTCGGAGGTTGCCAGGGCGGCCAGTTTGCGCGGGAGGAGGTAGTTGCGGGCAAAGCCGGTGGCCACCTCCCGGACGTCGCCGGCCTGGGCCACGTTGGGAACGTCCTCTAAGAACACGACGCGCATACCTTCACCTGTTCCTTCATGCCTCTTCAACTTTAGGGGCATTATATATCAGAACATGCTTTCTAGAAAAGGGGGGTTGGGGGCAGTTCTCTGTTATCCTGTATCCTGCCCCTTTTCCCGGGGGATTGCAAGAGGGCGGCAGACCAAAAAACCAGGGGTGTTCTGGAGCGACGGTTCCCTCTACTGCAGGGCTCTCTCCAGCCCGTGATGCCAGGCCTCTGCCAGCTCAGCCAGAGGCAGGTCCAGCAGCCCCGGTAGCTGGAAGTGTTCCCTCTGAACGACGCCCAGCTCCATCAGCGGCACCTGGAGCTCGCCGGCCAGAGCCTTGAGCTGCGAGACCTCCTCCGGCGTCAGGGAGACGACAACACGGGAGGGAGCCTCGCCGAAGAGGGTAACGTCCCAGCGACCGGCGGTGGAGAAGGTGCCTCGGAAGCCCAGCTCTCCGACGATGGAGCACTCCGCTAGGGCCACCGCAAGGCCGCCATCGGAGCAGTCGTGGGCAGAGTGGAGCAGCCCTTGGCGGATGGCGCGGCGGCACAGGGCCTGGACCCTGCGCTCCAGCTCCAGGTCGATGCGGGGCTGGCCCGCCACCCGGCCGTGGAGCAGCTCCAGGTACTCGCTGCCCGCCAGGTGGGCGGGGTCGCCCTCCAGCCCCGAGGCCCCCAGGAGCAGCACCAGGTCCCCTTCCTGCTTGAAGCCCAAGGTGCAGTGACGGGTCACCTCGTCCAGCAGGCCCAGGGCCCCCACCACCGGCGTGGGATAGACCGCCTGCCCCCGGGTCTCGTTATACAGGCTGACGTTACCGCTGACCACGGGTACGCCGAGGACACGGCAGGCCGCAGCCATCCCCTTGATGCACTCCTCCAGTTGGTAGTAGACCTCGAGGCGCTCCGGGTTGCCGAAGTTGAGGCAGTCGGTGAGGGCGATGGGCTCGGCCCCCACGCAGGAGAGGTTGCGGCA
>JBHIBI010000005.1:0-20647 GCA_046758985.1 Dehalococcoidia bacterium | reverse complement strand
TCGCCTCAGGGTGCCGGTCGAGGCTGTAATGGGAGCGCCCCCGGTAGTAGTAGGCTGCGCTGAGCTGGGGGTCAGCCTCTAGGGCGCTAGTGAGGTCGGCGATGGCCTCAGGGAATTGATCGAGGTCACGATAGGCGCGACCCCGGTAGTAATAGGCCAGGGTGAGCTGGGGGTCCAGCTCCAGGGCGCTGGTGAGGTCGGCGATGGCCTCACTGAATTGGTCCAGGCTGTGATAGGAGCGCCCCCGGTAATAGTAGGCCAAGCTATGCTGAGGATTAAGATCGAGGACTTGGGTGAACTTGGCGATGGCCTCCTCCCAGCGGTCTTGAGCGACGAAGATTTGACCCTCGCTGAAATGTCGCTCAGACTCATCTAGAGGGCTTGGGGTGGTGGTGGGTGGTGGTGGAGTGGGAGTGGGCGTCGCTGGAGGAGTTGTAGGCGTTGGAGTGGTGGGTCGCTCAAGTTCTTGGACGCAGCTAATCAGCGCCACCAGCACACCGACCAATAGGACGCCCTTAAAGACACGAGCTATAGTCACGCGGTCTCCTCTTTGCAAATTTCGCATGGCTACGCCAGCGTAAGCTCTGCACCATTACGAAAGTATTACTCTGGCTCATATAAAGGCAGGCTGAGGAGGAAGGCAGTGTGGTGGTTTGGGTCCGGTATTTCGATGCTCTCAACGGTTAGGTCGCCTCCGTATTGGTTGGCGAGGGTTTGCGCTATAAAGAGACCCAGTCCTGAACTGGACTTCTCCTCCCTCCTTGCAACTTCTGGGGTCCAGCCTCGGTCAAAGATATGCTGGGTGTACTGGGGAGGTATTCCAGGACCGTCATCCCAAACGCGAATAAAGAAATGACTGGGGTTCTTGGTAAGCTTAATTTCTATATGCGTGGTGGCGAAGCGCACCGCGTTGGCAACCAGGTTGGCCACTATATGTTCAATGGCGGAGCTATCTGAATAGACGATCCCGAATTCGGCCGGTTCTGCCCACCACGTTATCTCCTTGTGGGACTCAGCAGCGACGGTGGCATAGCGGTCGACGATTCTTCGCACCACCTCGGATGGCTCAACTGCCTGGAGCCGAGGAGGCGCCTTTGGTGCTTCAAGCTGTACTAATACCTGAATGTTGGAAATCATCAGCCGGAAGTTCGGCACCTGCCGTTCTATCTCATCGAGAAGCTCCCTGATGGGGGGATCGATCTCCGCACCCGAAGCCCGGAGGACAGCGGAGAGCTCGCGCTCTTTGCCCAGGATCTGCCGGAGGGGCCTAGCGAGGTCGTGATCGAAGAGCTCGAAGTATTGCTGGGTAACTTCGCCCCAACGTTGGGCAGTCGCCCCATTGATGCTATTCTGAGTGCTCTTCCTGGAGATCGCCTGGGGGATAAAGTAGGAGAGGGAGATGACGCCTACCCCAACCATTACGAGAATCGCCCCGATGTACGCCAGCGGCTCGACACCCCAAAGGGCCGCAAAAACCGATCCCCCAATGAAAGGGGCGAGGATGAGATTGACCACCCCCGCCAGAGCAACAAGGAGTCCAGCGATCCTGACCCCAGTCTGCATCAAACCCAGATTGCCCACAGGCTTACATCCTTGGGGGAATCAAACGGTACCCCTGATCTCGGACGTTAATGATGAGGTCACTCGCTCCAAAACGAACGCCCAGTACGTTACCAAGAGAGTCCTTAATCTCCCTGACTCTCACCCGGAGAGAGGCTCTGGCGTCCTCCCCTTCTGAATACCGTTCGAGCTTGCTAAAGGGGACTAACTCTCCGGGACTACGGTACCATGTTTCCGCCAGCTCGCGCAGAATTTCGAATTTCATCCCCTGGATGTCGTTGCAGGGGGTGAGTTCCTCACCGGCCTTCACGTACACCACTCCTGCCCTGGCGTCGAGAGAGATACGGTCTCCAATAGGGATGATTTCCGGTGTTCTTCCAATGAGGCGGCGTAGTCTTAACACCACTTCTTCGGGGCTGGCTAACTTTTCAATGAAGTCCACAGGAGCATCCCATTTGAGGGTGCCCCTCACGGTCGTCTCACGGTCAGGCCCTTGAGCGTATTGGGTGAACATCAAAACGGGCAGCTTTGGGTAGTGCTCTACGATTTTTCGAAGAATCCCTAGCCCTTTGAAGCGGTCGTCTTTGTGCTCTCCGAACCGCACGTCAAGAAGAACGCCGTCGGGCTGCTCCTCTTCGATAGCATACAACGCCGCTGCTTCAAATTCGTCAGCCACCAGCCACGGCGTCTCTGGTTGGACGGCGATGGTGCGCCATCCCTCCTCTTCCAGCCTTCGCCGCGCAGCCCTCACGATGGCCGAATCCCATTCATCGTCAACGATGAGTATCTTACCCTGATGCTTGACGTCAGACATTTGAACTACCGCGCTCAGTGTTCATAAATGAGCAAAGAGCTACAATGGAGCCTCTTCGCACAAGTCACCACAAATACCACCCCCGGTTTCAAAACATAGTTTAGTACATTGCATAGACGCAACTCTATACTTGCACAGTTAGAGAAACTGGAGTTTCCTGTGTTGGGGTGACTCGGTGATTTGCCGATAGGCCAGGTTGGCAAACTGGCGCTAAGTGGCATTCTAACATCTAGACCAAGCTGACAACCCTGCCTATATTCTGCAGTGAAGTAAGAAGCTTTACTAACAGTTCCTGTGTCAGATCGTTGTACGATGTTAGATCACTGATGTCTTATTCCCAAATCTTGGCGGTAAGGAGGAACGATGGAGAACTATCTCCAAATCAGGAGAGTGATGACGTTCGAGTTCTTCGTCCTATTTGTGTCTCTTATGCTCCTTGCAGGCATTGCCTGTACCCCCAGCCAGGCGGAACTGTTAGAGGGCATTCTGCACGAGGTAGATGCCATCAATGGGGAGATCACCATCGTAACGAAGGAAGGCAAGACCGTGACCTTGACGATCGCCACGGAGAACACTGAAGGGTTAGAGCTCGGCGAGTCTGTGAAAGTGGAGGTCGAAGACGGGGCGGTTGTCCGGTTGGAAGAGACGGGTACACAAAGTGCCGAAGACTTCGCTGCTGACTGCAATGATGATGGCATGGTCTCCGTAAACCCCACGCCGGAGGACTACGTAAAGGTAACAGGAGGAAGTGGCACCATCGCGAGGGATTGCACGGTCACCATCGCCGAAGGGAAGAAGCTGAAGATCGTCACGGCTACTCTGGAGAGCACGGGCAGCGCATTCTTCATCGTAGGCGAGAATATGACTGGACTAAAGGTACAGAACTCCACCATCAACATGGGCAGTGGGGAGCTACGTTTCACATCAGGCGATGACAGCGAGGTCAAGGTCGAAAGGTCCACGCTTACGGGGGACCCGATAGACCTGGGCGCAGCTCAAAGATCCCCTGGAAACAAGTGCGAGCTTGAGGTGTACGAGGGGCGGGCCAGGGTACGCGAGAGCATCTTGACTGCCGTTGGGGAGATCAGGATCACGACCGGAGAAAATTGCAAGACTGAGGTGAGCAACAGCACCCTGTCCACAGGCGGCGATATCGAACTCGCCGCGGCAGACGATGGCGAGACCGAGGTAAGCGAAAGTACCCTGACTGCTGGTGGGGATATCCATATCTCGGCAGGAGAAGATGGCCAGACCCAGGTATCTGACAACGCGTTCAATGCAGATGGAACGATAACCATTATCGCCGGCTCTGGCGGCCGGTGCAGGTCGAATGACAACGTTCCAGATGTAGAGTGTAGCTAGACCTCTTTTCTCAGGTCTGACGGCACCGAATTTGCCAGATGGCCAGGTTTGGAAAGTCGAAAAGGCAACGACCTCGCACCCTTGTGATGGCACCATTTCACGCATCGAACATGCGCACAGCGCCTGTCGGCTCGCTCAAAGCATTGTCCTCTATGGCACCAGACACCACGGCCATTGACAGGGGCCAGAGTCCTGATTACAGTCGTGCTTGCCGAGGACGGTGCCACAGGACAAGAGCCACCCAAGCATAGCCTCGGGATGAGCGCCTTGGCACATTCCGGGGAGGGGGTTGCCGCTATGAAGATGCGGATGATGGGCCTGACGGAGGAGCAGCGGGCCATTCAGCAGATGTGTCGGGACTTCGTGGAAGAGTACGTACATCCCTTCGTCCGCGAGAACCGTGACCGGGAATGGGGGGCCAGCCCCGAGGAGCGCTGGCCGGTGGAGCTGGTGCGAAAGGCGAATGAGTTGGGGCTGCGCACCATCAACGTCCCAGAGAAGTATGGCGGGGTCCGGTATGACGCCCAGACCTTGGTAATCATCGCCGAGGAGCTGGCCCGGGGCGATGTGGGTGTTGCCGCCACCCTGGGCCAGAACTGGAAGCTCTCGATCCTCATCTCTAAGTATGCTCCCCAACACCTTCAGGACTACTGGTTCCCCCGCCTCATGGAGGACCCCACCTTCGTCATGTCCCACGCCATGACCGAGCCCCGGGGCGCCTCCGACCGCTGGCTCCCCTACAACGTGCCGGAGGGGGCTATGGAGACCAAGGCCCACTACGAGGACGGCTCCTGGATTCTCAACGGGCGGAAACAGTTCATCACCAACGCCTATGAGGCCCAGCTCTACGTGGTCTACGCCAACACCAACCCTGACGTCGGCGTCGTGGACGGGACGAGCAGCTTCCTGATTCCTCGAGGCACCCCCGGGTTCACCGTGGGCCGGGAGAATGAGACGCTGGGCCTCCGCTATGTGAGCGAGGCGGAGCTCATCTTCGAGGACTGCCAGCTCCCCGAGGACCACCTGCTGGTGCGCGACACCGCCCTCCAGGCGGCGGGACTCTACTTCGATCCAGGCAAGGCAGTCCTGGCAGCGTGGGCACTGGGCCTAGGAGTAGCGGCCTATGAGGAGACCGCCGCTTTTGCCCAGAGCCGGGTCCAGGGTGGCAGACTCATCATCCAGCACCAACTGGTGGGCGCCGCCCTGGCGGATATGGCCACCAAGCTGGAGACCATCCGGGCCATGACCCGCTGGGCCGCCAAGGCCCTCGATGAGGGGGCTTCGGATGCTGGTCGGCTGGCGGTGATGGCGCATCTCTACGCCTCGGTGTCGGTCTTCGAGGTGTGCCAGAAGGCAGTGGAGCTGTGGGGCGGCATGGGCATCATGCGGGAGGCCGGGATCGAGAAGTACCTCCGGGACGCTTCTGTCTTCCTGCACCTGGACGGCACCACGGATATTCAGAGACTCAAGCTCGCCAAGTCACTGTTCCCCGACACGGCAGGGCCCTACGCGGGACCGGTGGAGGTAGCCCACCCGGCCCACTGAAGGGGCCTAACGGAGCGGGAGGAGCGGTGTACTGCCGCTTGTGCTCCAAGCGGAGACTCCGACCCTAGAGCTCCCGCAGCATCCTGCGGAGCACCGTGTGGAGCACCCCGCCCTGGCGATAGTAGTCAACCTCAACTGGGGTATCGATGCGGACGATAGAGCTGAACGCCACAGCGCTGCCGTCTTCCCGGAGGGCACGCACCTGGATCTCCTGTCCAGGCTCAGGGCCCTGAGCAATCCCAATAATGTCGAAGGTCTCGCGGCCCGTGAGTCCCAGCGTGGTGGTGTTTTCCCCCTCCTTGAACTGAAGCGGCAGCACGCCCATACCCACCAGGTTGCTTCGATGGATGCGCTCGTACCTTTCGGCCAGGACTGCCCGCACCCCCAGGAGGCTGGGGCCCTTGGCCGCCCAGTCCCGGGAGCTGCCCGCGCCGTACTCTTTCCCCGCGATGACGATGGTGGGGATACCCTTCTCCTGGTACTTCATAGCCGCTTCAAAGATGCTGGTCACCTCATCGTCCGGGAAATAGACCGTCCAATCGCCCTCCTTGTTGGATGTCAAGCGGTTCCGCAGGAGAACGTTGCCGAAGGTACCGCGCAGCATCACCTCGTGGTTACCACGGCGGGCACCGAAGGTATTGAAATCGCGCGGTTGTACGCCCTTACTAATGAGATACTGCCCGGCGGGCCGGCTGGCGGGGATGGCACCAGCGGGCGAGATGTGGTCCGTGGTAATGGAGTCGCCCAGCAGCACCAATACCCGAGCACCCAAGATGTCACTCGGCTCCTCTCTCTCCATGCCGAGGTCCTTGAAGAAGGGCACCTCTTGGATGTACGTGGACTCCGGGTCCCATGGGTACAGGTCTCCCTCGGGTACGGGCAGCTTGCGCCACTCCTCCGGGCCAACGAACACCTGGCTATGGCGGGCCTTGAACATCTCCGGATTGAGCGAGGCGGCGAGGGTGTCCCGGACCTCCTGCTGGGAGGGCCAGATGTCGCGGAGATAGACGGGGTTGCCATCCCTATCGTTGCCCAGAGGGTTCTCTCCCAGGTCTATGTCCACCACCCCTGCCAGCGCGTAGGCTACCACCAGCATGGGAGAAGCCAGGTAGCTGGCCTTGACCTCGGAATGGATGCGACCCTCAAAGTTCCGGTTGCCGCTCAGCACAGCGGCGACCACCAGCTTGTGGTCCTGGACGGCCTGAGAGACGGGCTCTGGCAGAGGGCCGCTGTTGCCGATACAGGTGGTGCAACCGTAGCCCACAGTATGGAAGCCCAGGCGCTCCAGGTACGGCATCAGGCCCGCCGAGCTGAGGTAGTCCGTCACCACCTGGGAGCCGGGGGCCATGCTGGTCTTGACCCACGGCTTCCGGGTCAGCCCCCGCTCAACCGCCTTCTTGGCCAGCAGCCCGGCACCGATCATGACCGAGGGATTGGAGGTGCTGGTACAACTGGTGATGGCGGCGATGACCACCGTGCCGTGTCCTATGGTGACCTGCTGACCATCCAGGGTCACCTCCACCTGAGTGCCCTGCTCTAGAGCAAAGGGCTGCCCCCCCGATGCGGGGTTGCCGCCCTCGTCCTCCAGACGCCCTAACGACTGCTTGTTTGGTTCCTGATGAGAGGAGATCTGTTCCCGGAAGCTGGTATAAAAGTTGTCCCTCACGTCACTCAAGGCTACCCGATCCTGGGGACGGCGAGGGCCAGCCAGGCTGGGCTCCACGTCACCCATGTCCAGCTCCAGGGTATCGGAATACGCCGGGTCGGGCATGTCATCCGTGCGGAACAGCCCCTGGGCCTTGGCATACTGCTCCACCAGCCCCACCTGGGCGCGGTCCCGGCCCGTGCCCCGCAGGTACGCCAGGGTGATGTCGTCAATAGGGAAGAAGCCGCAGGTGGCACCGTACTCCGGCGCCATGTTGGCGATTGTCGCTCGGTCTGGCAGCGGCAGGTTAGTCAGGCCGGGGCCGTAGAACTCCACGAACTTCTCCACAACCCCCTGCTTCCGCAGCATCTGCGTGATAGTCAGCACCAGGTCGGTGGCGGTAGCGCCTTCACGAAGTGCCCCGGTGAATTTCAAGCCGACGACCAGTGGGAGCTGCATGTAGTAGGGCTGTCCCAGTAGCACGGCCTCGGCCTCTATACCACCGACACCCCAACCCAAAACGCCCAGCCCGTTGACCATGGTAGTGTGGGAGTCCGTCCCCACGAGGGTGTCTGGGAACGCCACCACGCCTTCAGGCTTCTGGCGTAAAGCGATGACGGTGGCCAGGTACTCCAGGTTGACCTGGTGGACAATGCCGGTGCCTGGGGGCACGACGCTAAAGTTCTGGAACGCCTTCTGTGCCCAGCGCAGGAACATGTACCGCTCCCGGTTACGCTCAAACTCGCGCTCCACATTGAGCTGGAAGGCCATAGGGCTGCCAAAGTGGTCTACCTGCACGGAATGGTCAATCACCAGGTCAACGGGCACCATGGGGTTGACCCTCTTGGGGTCGCCGCCATGTCGTGCGATGGCAGAGCGCATGGCAGCCAGGTCCACCACAGAAGGAACGCCGGTAAAGTCCTGCATGAGGACACGCGCCGGCATAAACGGGAACTCGCGGGGTGACGGTGAGTGGGGGTCCCACCCAGCGACGGCGAGGACATCATCCTCTTGCACCAGATAGCCGTCCAGATTGCGCAGGGCGTTCTCCAGCAGCATGCGTAGGGAGAACGGCAGGCGAGAGAGACGCACCAGGCCCGCCTCTTCCAGTTGTGCCAAGCGATAGTACAGCAGCTCCCCTTTGGAGGTCCGCAAGGTGGCCTGCGCCGCGTGTTGAAGAGGCTGCCTCGTCATCAGTACGCACCCTTCGCAGGAGGTGGACTTGGTTGACGCAACACGATTATGCCATACATGCGGCAACGACGCCACAGGAGTGGACAAAGGGCAACGCTGCCTATGGCCTCGAACTGGAGGCGTAGCGCGATGCCCGGCGCATCCTGTAAGGAGGGCCTCACCACAAGTAAGGCGACCCCTGGAAAAGGGGCCGCCTTAACTCCAACCGGCCTCTGCTTAGGGAGAGAGATCGCCTACTAGCGCTGGAGGGCCGAGATGTCGCGCTCCTTAAAGTAGTCGTAGTTCATGGCGGTGTAGCTCTTCCACTGCTCGGGGACCGCGTCCTCGACGAAGATGGCAGCCACGGGGCACACCGGCTCACAGGCAGCGCAGTCGATACACTCGTCAGGGTTAATGTAGTACATATCATCGGCATCGGTGGTGTAGATACAATCCACAGGGCACACATCCACACACGAACCGTCCTTCACGCCCACACAGGGCTCGGCGATGATGTAGGTCATTGACTCCCGTACCTCCTTCTTGCGCTCGGTGTACTGCTCCCCGGTCCCCAAGCAAGGACCCGCCAAGAACAGTGCTCTCAGTGTACACCAGGTTGCTCACTCACGACAAGGCATCAAAAGAACGCCGCCCTCCACCTCGCCAGGAGAGCGGCGGCTCAAGGGGAGGGCACAGCCAAGGCTACAGGACGAGGCCGTAGGTGCGTTTCTTGATGGCCAGATTCACGAAGGTCTCGGTTCGGCGCACCCCGGGAATGATGCCCACCTTGCTCCTCAGGAACGCCCCCAGCTCCTCAGAGGAGCTCAAGGCTACCCAGATGAAGATGTCGTACGCCCCGGTGGTGATGGATACATAATGGGCCTCCTCCAGGCGCGCCACCGCGTCGGCTACGTCATCGATCCTGCCCGGGTCCACCTGGACGCCGATCAGGGCGGCGGTGTGATAGCCCATCTTCTCCAGGTTAGGCACAGCGAGGACTTGAACAATGCCATCCTGCACCAGCCGGCGCAGGCGACGGCGTACGGTCCCCTCGCTGACCCCCACATCCCGGGCGATGCGGGCGTTGGAGGCCCGGCCATCTACCTGAAGGATCTTGATGACTTTCCTATCAAGTTCATCCATAACCTCTCACCACCCTCCTTTTTATCACCCCCCATGGTAGCGCATTCTACGGATTCTGTCAATATCATTTTCGTACCCCGACCGATGGCGTCTGCTTCTTCTCAAGGCCCCTTTTCTAAGGGGCGTCACCATGCCAGGCTCATGTCCAGGGCCTCTTTCAACGGATATGACCCTTACTGGCACGCCGGACCACGCCTTGTTCAGCGGCGACCTTTCTGCTATAGTAGACACGAACGCTCCAGAGTATGATAGGTGCGTAGCTTGCCGGAGGGATCGCATAGCGGCCTAGTGCGGGCGCCTGCTAAGCGCCAGGGGCTCAAAAGGCCCCGCGTGGGTTCGAATCCCACTCCCTCCGCTTTTCTCCACACTCCCCGTACACGCCGGCCCTGGCGACCGAGCAGAGGGTTCGATGACCACAGCCATCACCGATAACGGCGTTCCCCACAGCTACTACATCTGGACCATCGGCTGCCAGATGAATCAGGCTGACTCGGCGCGCCTAGCGGGAGCCCTGGAGCAACTGGGCCTGCAGCCCGCCGGCCGGATGAAGGAGGCCGACGTCGTCGTCCTCAACTCCTGCGTGG
The DNA here is from genome assembly GCA_046758985.1 of Dehalococcoidia bacterium. Lineage (GTDB taxonomy): Bacteria > Chloroflexota > Dehalococcoidia > Lucifugimonadales > JBHIBI01 > JBHIBI01. Next base: position 10,821 of record JBHIBI010000005.1, on the reverse strand, counting down.
TGCGCCAGAGCGCCGAGGACAAGGTGGTGGGCACCCTGGGCCTAGTGAAGCCCCTCAAGCAGCAGCGCCCCGACCGCATCGTGGCCCTGATGGGCTGCATGGTTGGGCCCCGCACTGATGAGTTGCAAAGGCGCTTCCTCCAGGTGGACCTGTTCATGCGGCCCCAGCAGTACCGACCCCTCCTGGACCTGCTGGGTGGACGCCTGGGCCTGAACTGGGAAGGCTGCCTGGACACCCTGCTGCCACCCAAGCCCGGGGTGATCTGTCACATCCCCATCATCCACGGCTGCGATCTGATGTGCACCTTCTGCATCATCCCCTACCGCCGGGGCCGCCAGGTGAGCCGGCCCATCCCCGAGGTGGTCCGCGAGGTGAAGCTGCTGACGGAGCGGGGCGTACGGGAGGTGACCCTGCTGGGGCAGACGGTGGACGCCTACGGCTACGACTTGCCGGAGCGGCCCGACCTGGCCGACCTGTTCTATGAGCTGAACCATCTCCCAGGCCTGGCCCGCATCCGCTTCCTCACCTCCCACCCCAACTTCATGAGCGACCGCGTTATCCAGGCGGTAGCGGAGCTGGACAAGGTGTGCGAGCACATCAACCTTCCCGTTCAGGCGGGGGATGACCAGATGCTGGAGGCGATGCGCCGCCGCTACCATGTGGATGACTACCGGCAACTGGTCCGCCGGATCCGGCAGGCCATCCCCCAGGTCGCCCTGAGCACCGACATCATCGTCGGCTTCTGCGGGGAGACGGCAGAGCAGTTCCAGCGGACGGTGGAGGTGCTGGAGGAGACCCGCTTCGACAAGGTGCACCTGGCCGTCTACTCACCCCGTCCCAGCACCTTCGCCTGGCGCAAGATGGAGGACGACGTGCCCCAGGTGGAAAAGGAGCGCCGCCTGCAGACGCTGGAGCAGCTCCAGGAGCGGATTGCTGCGGAGATCAACCAGACGTACCTGGGAGAGACGGTGGAGGTGCTGGTGGACAGCCATCACCGCGGCAAGTGGCAGGGCCGTACCCGCACGGACAAGCTGCTCTTCTTTGAGGATGAACACGACCGGCTGGGGCAACTGGTCCAGGTCAAGGTCACCCGGACCAGCCCTTGGGCCCTCCAGGGCGTGCCCGCCGACCGGGCCGCAGCACAGCACAAGCAGGAGCGTGCATGACGGCATGACCACCCAGACGCCTGAGACCCTGGTGCCCATCACAGAGCTGGAGCACGGTGCCTTCTGCTCCGACGAGCCCCAACGCTCCAAGCCCCTGGCAGAGGAGATGAAGGTCAACATCCGCTGGCAGCGCATCCCCAATCGGTATCAGCACCTCACCGCCCAGGAGCTGGACCTCAGGATCGCTAGGGCTAAGGAGCTGCTGAGCCACCGGCTGGTGATCCTGGGCCATCACTACCAGCGGGACGAGGTGATCAGGTTTGCCGACTACCGGGGTGACTCTTTTAAGCTGTCCAAGCAGGCCGCCTCCCATCGGGATGCCGAGTACATCGTCTTCTGCGGCGTCCACTTTATGGCAGAGACTGCGGATATCCTCAGCGGGCCCCATCAGAAGGTCATCCTGCCCAACATCACCGCGGGCTGCTCCATGGCTGACATGGCCCCCACCGACGACGTGCTGGACGCCTGGGATGACCTGACGGAGGTGCTGGGTGAGGGGGCCATCGTCCCCATCACCTACATCAACTCCACCGCGGCCATCAAGGCCCTCTGTGGCCGCAACGGGGGCATCGTCTGCACCTCCTCCAACGCTCCCCTCACCATGCAGTGGGCCTACGAGCAGGTAGAGCGGGTCCTTTTTTTGCCAGACCAGCACCTGGGCCGCAACACTGGGGTCAAGCTGGGCATTCCCCTGAAGGAGATGACCCTGTGGAACCCCCTGAAGCCCCTGGGAGGGAACACCCCGGAGCAGCTCCGGCGGGCCAGGCTGGTGCTCTGGCAGGGCCACTGCTCGGTGCACACCCGCTTTACGGTGAAGCAGATCCAGCAGGCCCGAGCCAAATACTCCGACATCACCGTCATTGTCCACCCGGAGTGCCCACTGGAGGTGGTCCAGGCGGCCGACATGGACGGCTCCACCGAGGTCATTACCAAGGTCATCAATTCCGCGCCCCCGGGGAGCAAGTGGGCCGTGGGCACGGAGGTCACGATGGTCAACCGCCTGGCGCAGGAGAACCCCGACAAGCTGGTGTTCTGCCTGGACTCCATCGTGTGTCCCTGCTCCACCATGTACCGCATCCATCCCGCCTACCTGGCCTGGGTGCTGGAGGAGCTGCTGGAGGGGAACGTGGTCAACCAGATCAGGGTAGATGACGAGACCACGGCCCATGCCCGGGTAGCCTTGGAGCGGATGCTCCAGGTGGCCGCATAAGCAGACCGGCCGGACTGGAATCGTGTTGGACTCCACCGATGCCTTACCGCGTAGGTCGAACTCACGAGACCGCCCCGCACAGGGGTGGCAGCATTTCCCGTCCACGCTGTGAGGGGGGAGAGGTGCTGCACACCAGCCCCGAGGTGGTGAGCCTCATTGAGCGGGCCCTGGCAGAGGACCAGGCCTTCAACGACCCCACCACCGGCTCCCTGGTCCCCCCGGAGCTCTCGGGCGTCGCTATGGTGCGGACCAAGGCCAGCGGGGTCCTGGCGGGATTAGCAGTAGCCCTGGCGGTGTTCCGACGGGTGGACGCCGCCCTCACCACGGAGGCCCTGGTGGAGGATGGAACGGCCATCGGCCCCGGCGACGACCTGGCCCACATCCAGGGGAGCGTCGCCAGCATCCTACGGGCCGAACGGACGGCCCTGAACTTCCTCCAGCGGCTCAGCGGCATCGCCACCGAGACCTCCCGCTACGTGCAGGCGGTCCAGGGGTTGAAGGCCCGGATCGTGGACACCCGCAAGACCGTGCCGGGCCTGCGCCTCCTGGACAAGTATGCCGTGCGGGTGGGCGGCGGGCAGAACCACCGCCTGCACCTGGCCGACGGCGTGCTCATCAAGGACAACCACATCGCCGCCCTGCGCGCCCAGGGCCTCTCCCTCCGGGAGGTGGTGCAGCGGGCCCTTGAGCGTGCCCCCCGCACCCTGAAGGTAGAGGTTGAGGTGACCTCGGTGGAGGAGGCCCGGGAGGCCCTGGAGGCGGGGGCCCAGGTCATCCTGCTGGACAACATGCCGCTGGCGGAGATACGGCGGGTGGTGGAGCTGGTGGGAGGGAGGGCCCCTATCGAGGCCTCGGGGGGAGTGAACCTGGAGACGGTGCGTGCCGTGGCGGAAACGGGCGTGGACCTCATCTCCGTGGGCGCCTTGACCCACTCCGTCCGGGCCCTGGACATCAGCCTGGAGCTGGTGCAGACATCGTAGGCGGTGGAGGCGAGCCCCGCCGCGGCCGGTGCCGGTCGGCGCTATCCAGGAGCAGGGTCACGGGGCCGTCGTTCTGAAGCTCTACCTGCATGAAGGCCCCGAACTGCCCCGTCTCCACCCTCAGACCCGACTCGCGGAACATCTCCAGGGTTTTTCCGTAGAGCCGCTCCGCCTCCACCGGTGGCGCTGCCTGGGTGAAATCGGGGCGGCGGCCGTGGCGTGTGTCGGCGTAGAGGGTGAACTGGCTGACAAGCAGAAGCTCCGCCCCCGTTTCCAGGGCGGAGCGCTCAAACCTGCCCTTGTCGTCCCCAAAGATCCTCAGGTTCAGGGTTTTCTCCACTAGGTAGCGGGCATCCTCTTCCGAGTCTCCTCGAGCGATACCCAGAAGCACCACCAGGCCCGCACCTATAGCGCCCAAGAGCCTCCCCTCTGCTGCAACCGAGGCCCGCGCCACCCGCTGGATGCAGGCCCGCAAACCCTAGCTCCCTCCCTCCTGGGAGGCAGTGCTGCTCTCCTTCTCTGAAGACTCCTTCTTCGCCTCGCCCTGGTGGTCATCGCCGGAAAGGGTGGAGCTTTTTCGGCCATAGTCGTTCACGTACCAGCCGCTCCCCTTGAAGATGACCCCTACCGGGTGGAACCGGCGGCGGGCTCTGCCACCACAGACCGGGCAAACCTCCTCAGTCTCCGCATCGAAGCTCTGTCGGAGCTCGAAGCTACGACCGCAACTGGCGCATTCGTAGTCGTAGATAGGCAAGTGACCCCCTTCCCACACCACTTAGCAGTCCCCCAGGAGGGACTGCTAATGTTGGCTTCTCCAAGCTATCATACCAGGAGCCGAGTGTCAACGTCTCTCTACCACTCCTTTCCCGGCAACGGCGGGGCGGGCCTGGCTCCAAGGGTGAGGCCCGTTGCCCATGGAGATACGGTATGCTATACTCTTGCGGTGGATTGCGTTACAGGGTTGGGGCAAGGTAGCGGTAGGAGGAGCTAGAGAAAGGCAGGTTTATGACGCAAGAGGTCGCACCACGGCAGAATAATCACGAGCCATTGACGATGAAGGCCCTCCTGGAGGCAGGGGTGCATTTTGGTCACCAGACCCGTCGGTGGCACCCCCGCATGAAACGGTTTATCTACACCCAGCGTAACGGCATCCACATCATCGACCTCCAACAGACCATGAGCCTCTTGGAGCGCGCCTGTCAGTTCATCACCCAGGTGGTAGCCGGCGGAGAAGACATCATCTTTGTGGGCACCAAGAAACAGGCGCAGGAGGCTATCAGCCAGGAGGCCCAGCGCTGCGGTATGATGCACGTCAACCAGCGCTGGCTCGGAGGCACGCTGACCAACTTTGCCACCATCCGTCCCCGGATCGATTACCTGATGAAACTAGAGGAGCGTAAAGCCAAGGGCCTCTTCCAGCTCCTTCCCAAGAAGGAGGCTCTGAAGCTGGAGGAGAAGCTGCAGCGTCTTCAGAAATACCTGGGAGGGCTGAAACAGCTCACCCGGCAGCCGGGTGCCCTTTTTGTGGTAGACATTACGAAAGAAAGGATCGCGGTAACCGAGGCACGTCAGATGGGGGTCCCCGTGGTAGCCCTGGTGGACACCGACTGCGACCCCGCCCTGGTAGACGTGGTGATTCCTGGGAATGACGATGCCATCCGGTCCATCCGGGTTGTCACCAGCCGCGTCGCCGATGCGGTCCTGGAGGGCCTGAGGCAGCGAGAGAGCCGAGAGGAGGCTGAAGCCGCTGCGGAGGAGGAGGCCGCGGCCTTGGAGGAGGCCTTGGCCGAGGAGGAGTCCCCCGAGGGGGCTCCCGCTGAAGAAGAGCCCATTTCCGCCTCCCGGGATACACCCTAGGAGGAAGCCCTTGGAGGTGATGACAACCACTGAAGCTATTCGAGCCCTCCGCCAGCAGACCGGGGCAGGCGTGATGGACTGTAAACGGGCCCTGGATGCAGCGGGGGGTGACCTGACCAAAGCCGAGGAGCTGCTCCAGGAGCAGGGGCTGGCCAAAGCCGCCAAGCGGGCAGGCCGGGAGACTCGGGAAGGGCTGGTGGATGCCTACGTCCATAGCGGGAGCCGTCTGGCCGCCCTTATCGAGGTGAACTGCGAGACCGACTTTGTAGCCCGCACTGAGGAGTTCCACGGTCTTGTCCACGACCTGGCGATGCAGGTGGCTGCTATGGGGCCGGTGTACCTGGATGCCCCAACCATGCCCCAGGATGACCCGCGACCGGTGGAGGAGGTCTGCCTCCTGCAGCAGCCGTTTATCAAAGACCCCGCCAGAACCGTGCAGGACCTGATCCAGGAGCTGGCCGCAAGAACGGGTGAGAACATACGGGTGCGGAGGTTCTCTCGCTTCGCCCTGGGTGAAGACGAGACGGGGGGCTAAAAGCCGTGACTCGGCCACTCTACCAGCACGTGCTGCTCAAGCTCAGCGGCGAGTCCCTCAGGGGGGACTCCCCCTTGGGCATCGACCCCACTGCCCTCCGTTTCGTGGCCCGGCAGATCCAGTCGGCCATGCGGCTGGGTGTCCAGCTTGCGGTCGTGGTGGGGGGTGGCAACTTCTGGCGGGGCAGCGAGGTGGCCACCGGGGGGATGGACCGGGCCACCGCCGACTACGCGGGCATGCTGGCCACCGTCATCAATGCCCTAGCCTTGCAGGACGCCCTGGAGAAGGAGGGCCTGGTCACCCGGGTACAAAGCGCCATCGCCATTCAGGCGGTGGCCGAGCCCTACATCCGCCGCAGGGCTATCCGTCACCTGGAGAAGGGCCGGGTGGTCATCTTCGCTGCGGGGACGGGAAATCCCTACATGAGCACCGACACCGCGGCTGCCCTGCGCGCCATCGAGGTAGGAGCTCAGGTACTTCTGATGGCCAAGAACAACGTGGACGGCGTCTATGACGCCGACCCCAACAAGTACCCCGAGGCCCGGCGGTTCGACCGTCTAGAGTACATGGAGGCCATGAACCTTCGCCTGGAGATCATGGACAGCACCGCCCTCTCCCTCTGCATGGACAACCATCTGCCCATCCTCGTCTTCGACCTCTTCGCTCCCGAGAGCATGGTCCAGATGCTGATGGGGGAGGGAACAGGAACCCTGATTGGCGAGAGCGTAGAGCATGTCTGATGCGCAGAAAGCGGCCTTCCCTACCGTGACCGAGGTGTTGATGGAGGCCGAGGAGAAGATGCAGAAGGCCGTGGAGGCCCTGAAGCGAGAGCTGGCGGGCTTCAGAACGGGCAGGGCACGCCCTTCGCTGGTGGAGCATCTGCGGATTGACTACTACGGCGTCCCCACGCCGTTGAACCAGTTGGCCTCCGTCTCCGCTCCCGAGGCTCAGCTCCTGGTGATTCAGCCCTGGGATAGGCAGGCCCTGCCGATGATCGAGAAGGGCCTGCTGAAATCGGACCTGGGTCTCAACCCAGCCAGCGATGGAACCGTGATCCGGCTGCCGGTACCCCCTCTGAGTGAGGAGCGGCGGCGGGAGATGGTGCGCCTGCTGCGGAAACGGGTGGAGGACCACAAGGTAACCATCCGTAATATTCGCCGTGATGCTCTAGACCGGTTCCGCGAGATGGAGCGCAGCAAGGTCATCTCCCAGGACGAGTCCCGCTATGCCCAGGAGCAGCTCCAACGCTTGACCGATGCCACGGTCGCCCTGACCGACGGGGCCGCCGCTGTCAAAGAGGCCGAGATTCTGCAGGTCTAGAGTATCACCAATGCGCTTCTACGCTCGAAACGCCCACAGAGGAGTCACCCCCGCCACCAGACCCACGCAGAGCCCAGCCCAGGGTCCGAAGGCTGAAGCCCCGTGTATCCCTACCCACGTGGCCATCATTATGGATGGCAACGGCCGCTGGGCCCAGCAGCGCGGCCTCCCTCGCCTGGAGGGCCACCACGCCGGGGTAGAGAACACCCGCCGGGTGGTAGAGTTCTTCGCCGACCAGGGCGTACCTTATCTCACCCTCTACGCCTTCTCTACCGAGAACTGGAACCGCCCTCAGCATGAGGTGCAGGGTCTGATCCAGATCCTCCAGGAGATGGCCGATGATCAGATCCATGCGCTCCACCAGCGGGGGGTGCGCATCCTCCATCTGGGACGGAAGGACCGGCTCCCTCCCAGACTGCAACAGCTCGTGGCCTACTCCCAGGAACTGACCCAGAAGAACACCCGATTGACCCTCTGCCTAGCCTTCGACTACGGAGGCCGGGCGGAGATCCTGGAGGCAGTGCAGCGGATCCTCCGCGATGGGGTAGCCCCGGAAGACCTGGACGAGGCGTTGTTCAGCCGCTATCTCTACACCGCCGGGCTCCCCGAGCCCGACCTCATCATCCGGACCGGAGGGGAGCAACGCCTGAGCAACTTCCTGCTCTGGCAATCGGCCTACTCCGAGTACTACTCTGCCGCCACCCTCTGGCCCGACTTTGACGAGGAGGAGGCTAGCAAAGCCCTGGAGGCCTACCGCCAGCGAGAGCGGCGCTTCGGCACCGTTGACCCCGAGAGGTAGCCGTGGCTACCCGCATCGCCAGCGCCCTGGTAGGAATACCGGTGCTGGTGGCAGCTATCTGGGCGGGTTTCCCCTGGCTCACCGCCCTCATAGCCCTCATCGCCCTCCTGGGCCTGCGCGAATTTTACCACCTCACCGTCCCCGACTCTCCTCTAGCTATCTTCGTCTTCGGCTCTCTGTGGACCCTGGCCCTGGTTGCCGCCGCCCAGGTTGAAGAGAGGTGGCTTCTGGCGACCCTGGCCGGGGGTATCCTGGTGGGCGGGATGGTGGCCCTCACCCTACGGCACCGCGACACAACCCCCTTGAGCCGCCTTGCCGTTCTCCTGGGGCCCCTGTACGTGGGGTTCCTGCTCTCCCTGGCCCTGCCTCTTCGAGAGCTGGAGCAGGGCTGGCAGTGGCTGACCTTTGCCCTCCTGACTGCTTTTGCCACCGATTCCGGTGCCTTCTTCACTGGAAGGGCGGTGGGAAGGAGGGCCCTGGCCCCCTCCATCAGCCCTCAGAAGACTCAGGAGGGAGCCCTGGGCGGTGTCCTCTGGGGTGTTGGGGCGGCACTGCTCCTGGGGTGGGTGCTGGGGCTGCAGGCCGCTGCGTGGCAACAGGCCCTCCTGGGGGCTGCCATCGGTGTGGTGGCCCAGTTCGGCGACCTGGCGGAGTCCTCTCTGAAGCGGTGGGCCGGAGTGAAGGAGGCGGGAGGGCTTATCCCAGGCCACGGCGGTCTCCTGGACCGGCTGGACTCCGTTGTCTTCACCCTTCCCCTGATGTATGCTGTGATTACGCTATCGCAGCGGTGAGATGGCTATGAAGGGCGTGGTCATTCTGGGTTCCACAGGCTCCATCGGCCAGCAGACGCTGGACGTCATCCAGGCCTTTCCCCAGGTGCTGCGGGTGGTGGGCCTGGCCGCGGGGAACAACCTGGAGCTGCTGGTCAGCCAGGCCCGGCGGTTCCAGCCCCAAGCCGTCTCCTGCCTCGGCCCTTTCGAGGAGTGTGCCTCCCTCTTCCCTCCAGGGACAACCTTCACCTCGCTGGAGGAGCTGGCGACCCACCCCGAGGCGGACATCGTGATGGTGGCCACCACGGGAAAGGCAGGGCTACAACCCACCCTGGCCGCCCTCCAGGTGGGAAAGGCGGTGGCCCTGGCCAACAAGGAGGTCATCGTCATGGCCGGGGAGCTGGTGACCGCCTGGGCCCGCCGTTTTGGGACACCGCTGCTGCCAGTGGACAGCGAACCCAGCGCCATCTGGCAGTGCCTCCAGGGGGACAAGAACCCCATCCGCCGTATCCTCCTGACCGCCTCGGGGGGGCCCTTCCGCACCTGGACCCCGGAGGCGGTGGCTAAGGCCACCCCAGAGGACGCCCTGAACCACCCCACCTGGCGCATGGGGAAGAAGATTACCGTGGACTCCGCCACCCTGATGAACAAGGCCTTTGAGGTGACGGAGATCCACTGGCTTTTCGATGTACCCTGGCAGAAGATCGAGGTGGTGATCCACCCGCAGAGCATCGTGCACTCCATGGTGGAGTTCGCCGATGGGTCGGTGAAGGCCCAGATGAGCCCCCCGGACATGCGCCTGCCCATCCAGTACGCGCTGTTGCATCCCTCCCGTCTGCCCAACGAGTCCCTGCCCCGGCTGGACCTGACCACCCCCTCGGCCCTGACCTTTGAGCCCATGGATGCCACCCGGTTCCCCTGCTTCAATCTGGCACGAGAGGTGGGAGAGCGGGGCGGCACCTACCCCGCTGCCTTGTGTGGCGCCGACGAGGTGGCCGTAGAGCTCTTCCTCCAACACGGCATCGGCTTCGCCGACATCCATAGAGTGCTGGAACAGGTGGTGGAACGGCATGAGTCCGTGGCCCACCCCGGCTTGGAAGAGATTCTGGCCGCCGATGCGTGGGCCCGAGACCAGGTCCGGGAGCTGGCCAAGGGCGTGTAGCTGGCGATGCTGACCCTCCTGGTGTTTCTGGGTGTCCTGGCGGTGTTGGTGCTGGTGCACGAGCTGGGACACTTCCTCGCCGCCAAAGCCAACGGCATCAGGGTACTGGAGTTCGGCTTCGGTTTCCCCCCTCGGCTGGTGGGCGTGCGTAAAGGAGAGACGCTCTACTCCATCAACCTGGTGCCCCTGGGCGGCTTCGTCAAGCTGGCGGGGGAGACGGACCTCCGGGAGCCCGGCAGCCTGGCCAGCAAAAGCGCGGCGGTGCGCACCCTGGTGCTATCGGCCGGGCCCCTGATGAACGCCCTCCTCCCCGTGCTCCTCTTCACCGTGGTCTTCATAATTCCGCAGCAGACCGTGGTAGGCCGGGTGGTGATCCGCGAGGTGGCGTCGGACTCCCCGGCCCAGCTCGCTGGTATCCAGTCGGGCGACGTGGTTCTCAAAGCCCACGGCCGCACCGTGGAGAACGCCGGCGACCTGGGGTACCTGGTCCAGCTCCGGCTGGGGGCTGAGATGGAGTGGCTGGTCCAGCGGGGCGAGCGGCTGGAAACGGCGCGCCTGGTGCCACGTTGGAGACCCCCTGAGGGCCAGGGCGCTACTGGCGTCGGCATCCAGACCCAGGATATGCAAATCGTCTCCCGCTCCTACCCCTTCTGGGAGGCCATCCCACTGGGGGCCCGCAGGACGGTGGATATCCTGGTGCTGGCCAAGAACGAGGTCACCAAGTGGATCATCGGCACCTCCTCGCCCCAGGTGGCCGGGCCCGTGGGGATTGCCCAAATGACGGGCGAGGTGGCCCAGGCGGGTTTCCTCCCGCTGCTGGAGTTCACCGCCCTGCTCAGCATCAACCTGGCCATCCTGAACATCCTGCCCATCCCCATGCTGGACGGGGGGCGGCTGGTCTTTGTGGGCCTGGAGTGGGTGCGCCGGGGGAAGCGCATTCCCCCGGAGAAGGAGGGCCTGGTGCACCTGGTGGGCTTCGCCCTCTTGATTACCCTGGTGGTCGTGATAACATACTTTGACAT
>JBHIBI010000004.1:0-21217 GCA_046758985.1 Dehalococcoidia bacterium | reverse complement strand
GCGGGGCGGATATTGTCGCCCATGCCGCCGTCCACCGCCACGTAGGTGCGCACGCCCGGGATGGTCTTGACGGCCCCCACCCGATAGAGGGCCACGCCCGCGGGCCCCACAATGGCCCGGCCGGGCTCGATGATCAGGCGAGGCAGCCGCATGCCCAGCGTCTGGCAGTGCTCCCCCAGGGTCCCAACGATGGCCTCGGCGTAGTCAGCCACAGAGGGAGGGCGCTGGTCCTGGGTGTAGGCGATGGCGAAGCCTCCCCCGGGGCTCAGCTCCTGGAGATGGAAGCCCTCCTCTCGAAGCCGGGCGGCGAACTCCAGCACCACCCCCAGGGCCACCTGGTAGGGCTCCGTCTCGAAGACCGGGGAGCCCAGGTGGAAGTGGAGCCCCACCAGCTTCAGGTGCGCTGCGTCCTGGGCCTGGCGTACCGCCTCCTCCGCCTGGCCCGTCTGGATGGGGAGGCCGAACTTGCTGTCCAGGGTGCCCGTGGTGGTGTGAGCGTGGGTATGGGGGTCCACCCCTGGGGAGACCCGCAGCAGGATCTCCTGCACCCTCCCCAGCCGCCCTGCCAACTGTTCCAGCAGGGAGAGCTCCTGCAAGTTGTCCACCACCACCCGGCCGATGCCCCACTCCAGGGCCTCCTGGAGCTCCTGGGGGCTCTTATTGTTCCCGTGGAAGTAGACCCTGGAGGGGGGAAAGTCCACCGACCTGGCCGCGGCCAGCTCTCCGCCGGAGACCACGTCCAGTCCCAGCCCCTCCTGGTGGAACAGCAGTGCCAGCGCCCGGTTGATGAAGGCCTTGCAGGCGTAGACCACGGTGGTCTCCGGGTGGCGGTTGGTGAACTCCCGGACGAACTCCCGGCAGCGGTGGCGCAGCGTCTCCTCGTCGAAGATGTACAAAGGGGTGCCGAACTCCGCCGCCAGCTCCAGGGTATCGCACCCGCCGATGTGCAGCCGCCCCTGCTCATCAGCTACGGCGGTGGCGGGGAAGAGCCGGGTGTTGGGGAAGTCCACGTCAGTCTCCTTTGCTGGCCTTAAAAAGGCTGGTTCTGCCGAGGCTTGCCCCAGCGGTCAGCCTGGGGTATCCCACACGAGTAAAGGGGAGGAGCATCCCGTCTGGAGAGGGCCCTGTCAGGCAAGGGCCCAGGCCTCCCCGGCCAGCGCCATGACCCGGCCCTCCTGCGCCAGCTTCAGCAGGTGGCTCCGGACCTGGTTACGGGCCAGGTGATGCAGGTGGTTGTCCAGCTCCGGGTAGATGGCTGCCAGGAGCTGGTCCACCGTGCGGCTCCCCTCTCGGAGCAGGACGATGACCTGCTGCTCCCGCTCCTGCCGGTGCTGGATGAGGCCCTGCAGTTTGGCCTGGGCATCACTCACCACCGGGCCGTGCCCGGGATAGATGACGGCGACGGGGTAGCGAAGTAGCCTCTCCAGCGACTGCAGGTACAGGCCCAGGTCGCCCTCTTCGGGCTCGATGACGGAGGTGCCCGCACCCATGACATTGTCCCCGGTGAAGAGGGCCTGCCGCTCCCGTACAAAGACCGAGAGGCTACCCCGGGTGTGGCCCGGGCTGTGGATCAACTCCAGGGTCAGCCCGCCCAGCTCCAGGGTCTCTCCGTCGGAAGCCAGCCGACCCACCCGTGCCGCTCCGTTCATCCGCTCCTCCACCGGCGCCCGCTCCTCGGGGTGGGCCACGATGGTGGCACCGGTGGCCTTGCCAATGGCGGCGGCGCCACCTACATGGTCGGGGTGCCGGTGGGTCAGGATGATGGAGGCTAGCCGGGGCCGGCCGAGCTGGGCCCAGTAGTCCAGGCGGGCCTGGATGTGCCCCTCTCGGTCCCAGCCGCTGTCAATCATGACTGCCGTCTCGCTACCGGTTACCAGGTACGAGTTGGGAGGGAAGAGACCGGGACCGGGGGCCTCTCCCACGGTAATGCGATGGATCCCCGGTGCCAGTTCCATGGGCTCCCACCCCTACAAGTTACCCTTATGGTAGGTTCGGCCATCAGGGCTGTCAAGCTGGGTGCGGTGCGCTAGGGGCTCCCCTGTTCGAGCGAGGAGGAATCCTTCACCGGTCACCCCTTTGGGCTATTTCGTTCCCTCCGCCTATACGCTACACTACAGGGAGTTTACCCAGGAGGCATGTACAGCAATGCTCCTTCCAGCCTGGATAGGTCTCAACACTGCCGATGCCATCCTGACAGGGATCTCCTTTCCCCTGGGGGCGGTGGAGGTGAACCCCTACCTTGCTGCCATGGCCAGTACGATGAGCCTGGAGCGGATGTTGCTCATCAAGATCCTGTTTGCGGTGGCGATAGGTGCGGCGGTGTGGCGGCGGAGGGCCTACCGGTTATTGAGGCTCCTGAACTGGGCTATGGTGGGGGTAGTGCTCTTCAACGCCTTCATGATCACCTACGCGCTGTAGCGGGAGAGCAGCGCTGGCACCACCCGTGGGCTCTTGCTAGGATAGGCAAGTGCTCTGCATGGGAGGTGGGGATGCCCCTCCACTACGATGGCGAAGTGCGCATCCATAAGGTGCCCATGGGGCCCTACGATAACAATGGGTACCTGCTGATCCATCCCCAGACGGGGGAGGGTATCATTATCGATACCCCCGCTGAGCCGGAGAAGCTCCTGCGAGAGCTCCAGGACACCTGGGTCAAGGCTATTCTGATTACCCATAACCACCGCGACCATCTGCTGGGCTTCAGCGAGATACGCCAGCGGACAGGGGCGCCGGTGGGGGTCCATGCGGGGGACGCTGACCTGCTGCCCTCGCCACCGGACTTCTTGCTCCAGGACGGAGACACCCTTCAGGTGGGACCGGTGCCCCTCACCGTGCTGCACACGCCGGGCCATACCCCCGGCTCGGTGTGCCTGCTGGCGGGCAGATACCTCTTCACCGGCGACACCCTCTTCCCCGGCGGGCCGGGCAAGAGCCGCAGCCCCCTGGCTTTTCAGGAGCTGGTGGAGAGCATTGTCACCAAGCTGCTGCCCCTACCCAAGGACACGGTGGTCTATCCTGGCCATGGCCCCGATACCACCATCGGCCAGGCCAGGGAGGAGTACCAGGTCTTCGCCTCCAGGCCCCATCACCCCGACCTCTGCGGCGACGTGCTGTGGCTGGAAAGCTGAGGCTGCTAGCGTGCCCGTCCCCTTTCATTGACGGAGCAGATATGGGACAATGTCCTTCAAGGAGGAGTCCTCTTCGCGCGGTGATGGGAGGAGCACGGTAGCAGCGTGGCACACCAACGGGTAGTCCTGGACAACGGCCTAGCCGTTCTGACTGCTTCCATACCCCATACCCCTTCGGTTTCCATGGCCGTCTTTGTGGGGGCTGGCTCCCGTTACGAAGCGGACCGGATTGCCGGCGTCTCCCACTTCCTGGAGCACCTGCTGTTCAAGGGTAGCCGTCTCTTTCCCACAGCAGTCCAGGTGAGCGAGGCTATCGAGGGCGTGGGCGGCATGATGAACGCCGGCACCGAACGGGAGATGACGGTCTACTGGGTCAAGGTAGCCAAGCCCCACTTCCCCCGCGCTATCACCCTACTGGCCGACATGATCCTGCATCCCCTGTTGCATCCCCAGGAGATGGAGAAGGAGCGCCAGGTCATCCTGGAGGAGCTGCGGATGAGCAACGACTATCCCGCCCACCGGGTGGACCTGCTGCTGGACCAGCTCCTCTGGCCCGACCAGCCCATGGGCCGTGACGTGGGAGGGACCATCGAGTCGGTCCAGGCGATAAGTCGGAAGGACGTGCTGGAGTACATGGGCCACCAGTACATTCCCACCAACGTCCTGGTTGTGGTAGCCGGGGATCTCTCGCACCGGGAGATGGTGGAGTCGGTCCGCCAGTCGCTTCAGGAGTGGAAGCCGGCAGAGAAGCCCCTCGCCTGGTATCCGGCCAAGAATGCGCAGCAGGCCCCACGCCTTAAGGTGGAGCAGCGGAAGACGGAGCAGGCCCACATCGCCCTGGGTATTCCCGGTCTCCCGTTGCACCATCCTCGGCGCTACGCCTTGAATCTGATGAGCGTCATCCTGGGAGAGGGGATGAGCAGCCGGCTCTTCGTGGAGGTCAGAGAGAAGCGCGGGCTGGCCTACGACGTCCACAGCATGGTGGCCCACTTCCGCGATTGCGGCTCCGTGGTGACCTACTGTGGGGTGGAGCCAACCAAGGCCTCCTTCGCCATCGAGACCATTCTGGGGGAGCTGGAGCGGCTGAAGGAGAGCTCCGTGCCCCAGGAGGAGTTGGACAAGGCTAAGGAGTTCTCTAAGGGCCGCCTGCTGCTCCGGATGGAGGATACCCGGAGTGTGGCTATGTGGATGGGGGCCCAGGAGCTGCTCCTGGGGAAGGTGACCACCGTGGAGCAGGTTCTGAAGAAGGTAGACGCCGTGACTGCGGAGGATGTGCAGGCCGTGGCCCAGCAGCTCTTGCGTCCAGAGACCTTCAACCTGGCGGTGGTGGGCCCCTACCGCTCCGACCGGCGGTTCGCCAGGCTGCTCCACCAGTACCGCAGCTAGCGGCCCCTGGGGCGTTGGCCGGTAGCTGGCAAGAAACGCCCTCAACGTCCTCCCTCCGATTGTTGCTTTGCCAGGTGGCAGTGTACAATGGTGCCGGGCTGTGGCCGCCGTGGGAGTGGTGAGGCTGGAGAAGGAGGTCGTGATGGATATCCGCAGGCTGTTTGAGGATACCCGCCAGCAGACCCAGGTTCTCACCTGGGAGGGGACCTTTGAGGAATACCTGAACCTGCTGCTGGCCAATCCGGCCACCTCTCGCTTGGCCCACCAGCGCATCTACGATATGATCCGCTGGGTGGGAACCGGTCCCGGGTTGCGGGGGGTGCCCCATTATGCGCTGTTTGAGGAGGAGCTCTTTGGGCTGGAAACGGCGCTAGACCGTGTAGTGCAGTACTTTCACGCGGCGGCAGCCGGCTCCGAGGTAAAGAAGCGCATTTTGCTGCTGGTGGGCCCTCCTGGGAGCGGCAAGTCCACCATCGTCAACCTGATCAAACGGGGCCTGGAGTCCTATACCCACAGCTCCGAGGGGGCCAGCTACGCCATCGCCGGGTGCCCCTTGCAGGAGGAGCCGCTGCACCTGGTGCCCCAAGGGTGGCGGGAGACGCTGGCCCAGGAGCATGGCTGGCACATCGAGGGGGAGCTGTGCCCCCGCTGCCGGTACGTGTTGCGGGACGAGTATAAAGGCGATATCTCCCAGGTGCGCGTCCGGCGCTTCACCATCAACGAGACCGAGGGGGTAGGCATCGGCACCTTTGTTGCCACCGACCCGGGCTCTCAGGACATCTCCCGGTTGATCGGTACGGTGGACCATACCCAACTTACCGGAGACCGGGTGGAGGCGGCGGGCAGGGGCTTCCGTCTGGACGGCGAGTTGCAGGCGGCCAACCGGGGCATCATGGAGTTCATCCAGATGTTCAAGTCCGACGAACGCTTTCTCACGGTGATGCTGGGGGTCACCCAGGAGCAGGTCATCAAGCTGGGGGGGTTTGGCTCGGTGTACGCCGACGAGACGGTGATCGCCCACAGCAATGAGGAGGAGTACCGGGTCTTCGCCAGCAATCGCCAGACCGAGGCCCTGTTGGACCGCCTGATTCTGGTGAAGATTCCCTACAACCTGTGGGTCACTGAGGAGGTCAAGATCTACCGGAAGCTCTTGGCCGAGATGGAGGTGGTAGGGGTCCACCTGGCCCCCTTGACCCTGCGTACCGCGGCGGTGCTGGCGGTCCTCTCCCGTCTGGAGCCCCCCCAGCGGGGCACCGGCATAACCAAGCTCTCCCTGGTGGACAAGCTCCGGCTCTACGACGGCATGGTGGTGCCACCCTACACCTGGGCCGATGTGGAGACCTTGCGGTTGGAGGGCGTCAGGGAGGGGATGTTTGGCATCTCCCCCAGGTATGTGGCCAACCGCTCGGCCGATGCCCTGGCCCGGGGCAGGGAGTGTGTCCTGCCCTTGGAGATCCTTCAGAGCCTGGCGGAGGGTGTGGAGGAGCGGGCCGGACTGACCCCAGAGGAGCGAGAGCGGTTCCCCGGTCTGTTGCAGGAGACCATGCGGGAGTTCGAGCGGATGGCTGTCCAGGAGATCCAGCGGGCCTCGGTGGACGGCTTCGCCCAACAGGCCGCCGACTACCTCAACGAGTATGTCAAGGATGTGGAAGCACTCTTTTCTGGCAAGCGTCCCGAGGAGCGGACGATGCGCCGGCTGGAGGGGGCCCTCCAGCTCCGCGACGGCGACCGCCCCCAGTTTCGCCAGGAGATCTACCAGTTCTGCCTCGACCTGAGGCGGCGGAACATGACCCCCAGCCTGGAGACCCTCGCGCCGCTGAAGGCGGCCATCGAGAACCTGCTGTTTCCCAACATCAGGGAGCTAGCGCCTCAACTCAAGCCTCCCCAGGACGGTGGACAGGTAGACCCGAGGCAGCCCCTCAAGGAGCGGCTGATGGCGGACCACGGCTACTGTGACCGCTGTGCTGACGACCTGCTGAGCGTGGTGAGTGCCATCGCCCAGGGGAGGAGACCGGCCACCATCCGCCGTGGCGGGGTCCGCTGGCTGCCCATGCTCTCCGGCTAGAAGAGGATGCAGGTGGGCGCTCATTGCGGCCCACAACGCACGAAGGGGGAAACTTGAAGATCAGGAGCGTCGGGGTTCATCCCGTCCGGCTCTCTCTGACCCATCTCTACCGGGACCGCGGCCACACCGAGAGCTTTGCCGAGGATGTCTTTGTTAAGGTGGAGACCGACGAGGGTATCGTGGGCTGGGGGGCCACCGCACCCCGCACCTACCCCACGGGGGAGACGCTGCGGGCCACCGTCAGTATCCTCACCGACTACCTGATCCCCGCCCTCATCGGTGAGGACCCCTTCCAGATGGAGGCTATCTCGGCCAAGATGGACCAGGTAGTGCAGTACAACTACGCCGCCAAGACGGCCATAGATGTGGCCCTGTACGACCTCATGGGTAAGGCCCTGGGTGTCCCCGTCTACCAGTTGCTGGGGGGCTGCTACCGCACGGAGATGCCCGCCTTCGAGCTGATCCCCCTGGTGCCCCCGGAGGAGGCCGCCGGGCTGGCGGCCAAGGCCTGGGATGAGGGGGTCCGCAGCTTCAAGGTGAAGATGAGTGTCCAGCCCAGGCTGGACCTGGCCAGGGTGGAGGCCGTCCGCAGGGTGGTGGGGGAGGAGGGGGAGGTGGCCGTCGACGCTAACATGAGCTGGACTCCCAAGGTGGCCATCGACACCGTCAGGGCCCTCCAGGACTACCGGCTCTACCTGGTGGAGCAGCCGGTCTACTACACCGACCTGGACGGCATGGCCCTGGTGACCCAGATGACGGAGACCCAGATCGGTGCCGACGAGAGCTGCACCCCCGGGCTGGTCTCGGAGCTGGCGCGGCGGCGCGGCGCCGACGTCTTCAACGTGAAGCTCACCAAGTTCGGCGGGCTCTGGCGGGCCAAGAAGGTAACCGCCCTGGCGGAGGCCATGGGCATCCCCTGCATCGCCGGTGCGGTTATCCAGGGCTCCCTGCTGGATGCGGCCAGCGCCCACTTCTTCGCCTCTACCAAGGCGGTGGTGTATAACGAGGCGGGGAAGGCCCCCGCCTGGATCAGGGAGGATCCCACCTCTGGCCTGCGGGTGGAGAAGGGGATGGTGCAGGTGCCCCAAGGGCCGGGGCTGGGGGTGAAGGTGGACGAAGGGTTGCTGAAGAAACACCGGGTGGAGTAGCCTACCGCTCAGCGTGGCCGAAGAGCTGAGCGCGGGCAATCCTGTAACTCACGTTGAGCTGGATTTGCCAAGTGGCAGGACAGAGTTACAGTTGGTAGCCACCGGGACGATGGTTATTGCATGGAAATTGTGTCTAAAGTAGTTAGCCTGATCGTGAAACAGCAGGGCCGTTAATTGCCAAAAGGGCACTTCTCGCAAGTTGCACCGGAAGCCCTCTTCTCGGAGGCCATGGTACCAAGAATCCCGTGCTCCTCGTTGATCGAGCAGGGCTCGCCTATTCGCCCACTGGTGTCAATGACAGGGACACCTCCTGCGGATCATCGCCGACGATGACATCGGTTTCAACGGCTGTCTGCTGATTAAAGGATAAATTGTGTGCCAACGCTGCTGGGAACAAAGGCCTCTGGGAACTCCCGAGCTATCTCATGGGTTGCCCGCCAGCCTGTGCAGTGCTGTGGCACCATAACCTTTGGGGCAATCTCCTTCAAGGCTTGGATGGTCGGAGCTATGATAGGCTCAAAGAACGAGCCGGTTAGGTGGAAACCTCCGATAGCCGCATAAATCTCTCTAACACCTGTGACGTTCCTCGCATGGAGCAGGGTATTGACAAGACCCGCATGTCCGCATCCAGTCAACACCACTAAACCTTTCTCCCGCACATTGATCACTATGGCCTGGTCGTCGTGGATCCATGGATCGGGTTGCCATTGTCCGTTAATTTCTGCGTAGCCTAATGGGAAGCCCTTCTCAAAGGGTGTGGTCCTGTCAATCTGCCCAGTGATTAGGGCATGCCCTTCGATGAGTAGCGTAGGCCCTTGTTCTTCAATCACATCCACGCCTTCGGCCTCCAAATCCTGCTTACTAGGCGGGGGAAGATCCACTTCTTGCCCATCGGGTTGAACGAGCTTGCGTTTGAGGAAAGCATCTGCGTGCAAAATGATCGGCACCCTCCGGCGCCCATAGCGTTTCAACAGCCCGTTTAGGCCTCGAGTGTGATCGGTATGACCATGGCTCAGGACCACCGCATGGAGTTCTGTGGGCCGAACCTCTAGCGCATCCAAATTATGTAAGGCACCATCCACGCTCACACCAGTATCGTAAAGAAAGGAGTCCTTCTTTGCCCCAGAGAAGACTGTTATCAGCATGGCTACCCCGTGCTCGGCCCTGAGCTGAGGGCCGGAAAACCTATCCCGCCCGGGGAGTCGTTTGGCAATAGAGGTGCTCGCCATAACCACGTCCAGCGAATTGTCCATGATACTTAGGATTTCTACCCGATCCACGGGCTTTAGTAATATCTCAGCCATATCTGGTCTCCTTTTGTGTTAGTAGTTCGTGCAAAACGTGGTGGACCCAACCGGACAAAACCAAGACCCTTTAGCCTGCAATCGCCTGAACCGCTTGTGGATGTCGTGGACCTGAAGAACACTCATACATCCTCCTCGTCTGAGGTCTGTCCTTTCGGCTTTCGCCTCATCCAGTAGACTTCGGTAGCGTCCGCCAGTCCCCACGGAGCTTCACCGGGGTTCGAGGCGAAATCCTCGATCTCGAAAGCCTCCCCGAAAAGGCGCGGCGCCTCGCCCGCCATCAGCCCGAAGGCAAAGCGCCGCCGTGCGCCCCTGACGAAACAGCGCAGGAAATACCAGGAACCCGGCTGAGTCAACCGTATCAATGTTCGTACGTAGGCCTGCCGCCTCCCCTTCCCGAGAAGGCTGTGCAGGCAGCCGTTGTCAACGACTAGCCCGAAAGGCCCCTGTACCTGGTGGAGGTCCGTCACATCGGCCACTAGAAAGGCTGGGGAGAGGCGGGCCTCGCCGGCCTTACAGCGGGCTTTGCCAATGGCCCGCGATGAGATGTCCACTCCAGTGACGTCGAAGCCCTGCTGGGCCAGGTAGATCACGTTGTCCCCTGTGCCGCACCCCAGATCGATAGCCCTGCACGGTGCCAGCTTCCCGCTTTCCACCCTGCGTACAATCTCCGGTCGCGGGCCGTCCATGTCCCAGGGAGCCCGACCCAGGTAGAACAAGTTCCAGATCCAACGTTGCACGCCAGCGATTATCGCACCCCTTGTTGGTACCAGGCAACTTCGGAACACGCTGTCACTGCAACTCCTCAGCTACTACGTGTGCCAAGGCGACCCGCTGATTGCGGTGGTGCTCTGCACGCCCGGCGTGTGACTACTACGGCATGCCTTTGCGCAGAAGCCGAAATTGCCTCTCGACTACATTCTGCACGGGCAGTCATTCATGGCAGCCGCCAGCACGAACTTTCCGAAGGGCCAGTTTTGGAAAGTCGTCGAAAAGTGACGAGCGAGGATGGTCTCTTATAGACATTTGCCTTCGCTCAGGAAGTTTAGCAAACAGCCCATAAACGGAGGCTAGCCCCTTCGTCCCTCCGGCGCGATGACGTCGGAGCCGGTGTAGGGGCGCAGCACCTCCGGCACCACCACCGAGCCGTCGGGCTGCTGGTAGGTCTCCAGGATGGCGATGACCACGCGGGGCAGGGCCAGCCCCGAGCCGTTGAGGGTGTGGACGTACTGGGGCCGGGCGCCGGGCCGGGGGCGGTAGCGGATGTTGGCGCGGCGAGCCTGGAAGTCGGTGCAGTTGGAGCAGGAGCTCACCTCCAGCCACTCGCCGCTGCCCGGGGCCCACATCTCCAGGTCGTAGCTCCTGGCCGAGGGGAAGCCCAGCTCACCGGCGCACAGCTCCACCACCCGGTGGGGGACCTCCAGCCGCTGGCACAGGCTCTCGGCGTCGGCCACCAGCCGCTGCAGCTCCTCGTCGGAGCGCTCCGGCTCCACGAACTTGTACAGCTCCACCTTGTCGAACTGGTGCACCCGCTTGATGCCCCGTACGTCGCGGCCCGCCGCCACCTTCTCCTTGCGGAAGCAGGGGGTGTAGGCCACGTAGGAGAGGGGCAGCGTGCCCGGCTCCAGTACCTCATCCCGGTGCAGGCTAGTCAGGGGTACCTCGGCGGTGGGTATCAGCCAGAGGTCATCCTCCTCGTCGTGGTACAGGTTGTCGCCGAACTTGGGCAGGTTGCCGCTGCCCACCATGACCTCCCGCTTCACCAGATAGGGGGGAGAGACCTCGCGGTAGCCGTGCTCCTGGGTGTGCACCTCCAGGAACCACCAGATGAGGGCACGCTCCAGCCTGGCTCCCAGGTCCGAGAGCACGAAGAAGCGGGAGCCGGAGAGCTTGGCGCCTCGCGGGAGGTCGAGGATGCCCAGGCGCTCCCCCAGCTCCCAGTGGGGCAGGGGAGTGAAGTCGAAGGAGCGGGGCTCACCCCAGGTGCGCACTAACACGTTCTGGCTATCGTCGCTGCCGGAGGGTACCCTCTCCAGGGGAAGGTTCGGCAGGGTGAGCAGGAGAGCGTGGAGCTCCTCCTCCAGGGCCTTGGTCCCCTGCACCACCTCTTTGATACGGTCTCCCAGCTGCCGCATCTCTTCGATGAGCTCCTCAGGCTTGGTCTCCATCCTGCCGATCTCCTGGCTCACCTGGTTGCGGCGGGCCCGCAGGGTGTCCCCCTGGTGCACCAGCTCTCGGCGGCGGGTGTCCAGCTCCAGCACCCGGTTAATGGAGGCTTCCTCGCCGCGGCGCAGCAGCGCCTGGTGCACCGAGTCGGGGTCGTGACGGATCAGTTCAATAGATAACATGACTACCCGTTGATCACCTTCCAGCCCTTCTCCACGGCGTAGGCCAGGAGCCGCGGGTCGGGGTAGGTGGCCACGGGATGGCCCACCAGCTCCAGGAAGGGCACGTCGTCGTACCGGTCAGCGTAGGCGTAGCTCTCCTCTAGGTCGATGTCCAGCCCCGACTGCTGGAGGAACCCTTGCAGCATCGCTGCCTTCTCTTTGCCGAAGCAGAGGGTGCCCGCCAGCCTCCCCGTCAGGTGGCCGTCCCGCTCCTCCAACGCAGTCCCCACGGCGTGGGGGATGTGCAGGCGCTTCGCCACCTCATCGAGCACGGGCTGGAAGGAGCTGGAGACCAGGACGGCGATCTGGCCCTGGAGGCGGTGCTTGCGCACCAGGTCCACCATCTCTGGCCTGGCGGTGGTCAGGAGGCGTTGGGCCGCCTCCTTGAGGAGCTGGCCCCCCTCGGTTTTGGGCATCCCCTTGAGCAGCCCGGCCAGGTCCACGCCCCAGCTCGTGTAGAAGCGGGCGGTGTCCATCAGCCCCAGCCGGTACAGGGGGACCTTCGTCAAGTGGGTTAGAAGGTAGGAGGTGGCGCGAACTCCCCCAGAGAGGCTGCGCATGCGGCGGCGTAGGACCTCGGAGTAGAGGTGGCCAGTCAGGAGGGTGCCGTCCAGGTCAAAGAAGACAGCGGTGTCGCTCACGGCTGCTTGCTCCGCATCTGGGGAAAGAGGAGCACGTCCCGGATGGTGCGCTGGCCCGTGAGGAGCATCACCAGCCGGTCGATGCCCATGCCCAGGCCGCCGGTGGGGGGCATACCGTGCTCCAGGGCCAGCAGGAACTCCTCGTCCAGCCGTTCCAGCTCCTCATCCTGATAGCGCCGCCGGAGCTCCTCCTGCTCCAGGAACCGCTGGCGTTGCACCACCGGGTCGTTCAGCTCCGTGTAGGCGTTGGCCAGCTCCATGCCGCCGACGAAGCCCTCGAAGCGCTCCACGTAGCGAGGGTTGTCCGGCTTGGCCTTGGCCAGGGGTGACATCTCCGCGGGGTAGTCCAGGAGGAAGGTAGGCTGGACAAGCTGGGGCTCCACCAGGGTAGTCAGCAGCTTCTCGATGAGCCGTCCCCGGCTCTCCTGGCGGGTCACCTCTATCCCCAGCTCTCGCATCTGCCGGGCCAGGGCCTCGGGATTGGCATCCTGCTCGATGTCGATGCCGGTCCGCTGGTACAGCGCCTCGCGCAGGGAGAGTCGCTGCCACGGAGACGTCAGGTCGATGGTGTGGCCCTCGAACTCCACCTGGGTCTTCCCCAGCACCCGCTGCGCCACGGTGGCTACCATCTCCTCCACCATGTGCATCACGTCCTGGTAGTCGGCATAGGCCTCGTAGCTCTCCAGCAGGGTGAACTCGGGGTTGTGGTCCTGGTCTACCCCCTCGTTGCGGAAGACCCGGCCCAGCTCGTACACCCGGTCCAGGCCGCCCACGATGAGCCGCTTGAGGTACAGCTCGGTGGCGATGCGCAGGTACAGGGTCTGGTCCAGGGCGTGGTGGTGGGTGACGAAGGGCCGGGCTAGGGCCCCGGCGGCCACGGGCACCAGGATGGGGGTGTCCACCTCCAGGAAGCTCCATTTTTTGAGGAAGGTCCGCACGGCGTTGATGACTCTGCTCCGCAGCAGAAAGGCCTTGCGAGTCTCGGGGTTAGCGATGAGGTCCAGGTGCCGCTGCCGGTACCGCTTCTCCACGTCCCGGAGGCCATGCCACTTCTCCGGCGGGGGTCGCAGGGCCTTTGCCAGGATGGTGAACTCCCGGACCTCCACCGTAACCTCGCCAGTGCGGGTCCGCATGATGGGCCCGGCGATGCCCAGGAAGTCCCCCAGGTCCAGCTCCTTCAGCAGCGCAAAGCGCTTCTCCAGGGCGTCCTGGCTGAAGAGGGCCTGGATGCGGCCGGTGCCGTCCCGGAGGGTCAGGAAGGTGAGCTTGCCCATGGGGCGCATCAGGGTAATGCGGCCCGCCACCGAGAACCGCTTCTGCTCATTGCCGGGGTCCGCTGGGTCAGCGTAGATGAGACCGAGGTCAGGATTGGCCTTCTCCACCTTTCGGAAGGCAGCCACCGCCTCCTGGATGGTATGGCTACGGTGATAACGCGGTGGGTAGGGGTCGATGCCGCGCTGGCGCAGACGCTCCAGCTTCTCCTGACGGCTTCTGAGCAGGTCCTCTTCAGGCATCCTCAGGCTTTCCAAGAGGGAGCAGATTTGCTCGATGACATCGGTGGGGGCTGCTGCACGTGCGCACCTGCATCCACAACCTTGCTCATCTCTCTGGGGCAGTGTCTTGCGTGCTAGCCCGCAGGGATGTGAATGGGAGCAGGGGTAGCCGGTTAGCGGATCTCGACAATCTTCAGCTTCACGGTGCCGGCGGGGGTGCTGATCTCCACAGTCTCGTCGGCCCGCTTCCCCAGCAGGGCCTTGCCAACGGGCGAGACGTTGGAGATCCGGTGTTGGGCGGGGTCGGCCTCGGTGCTGCCCACGATGGTATACATCGCCCGCTGGCCCCTCTCGGTCAGCACCTTGACCCGGGAGCCCACCTGTACCGTCTCCGAGGGACCCGCCCGCTTGGAGATGATCACGGCGTTCTGGAGGAGGTTCTCCAGGGTGCGGATACGGCCCTCAATGCGGGCCTGCTCGTTCTTGGCCTCCTCGTACTCGGCGTTGTCTACGGTACCACCCACCTCGGCGGCCCGCTTGATCTGCTCCGCGACCTCCCGACGCCTGACGGTGCGCAGGTTCTGCAGCTCGTCCTCCAACTTAGCTTGACCTTTGGATGTCAAGTATGGCTGTTGGGTCATGCTGCCCTCTCGCCGGAAGAAAAAGATTGCGAGACCAAGGCCTCGCTTCGGACTCCCCCTTCAACGTGGATTGTATCCCAAAGGGAGAGCTTTGTAAAGTCCTGCCGGGGGAGGTTGCAGCCCCGTCGGACGTCGTACCGAGGGGGAAACTTCAGGAAAATGCTCTTTGTCCCTTTTTGCTACCGAGCTACCCTTGTGTTAGAATCTCCCCGTGACGAGAGTGGGTGTGCGGATTAGCGGCGGCAGTGCCAGGGGCCGGAGGCTGCACTCCTCCGCCAGCGGTGGTGCCCGCCCGACGTCGGCACGGGTGCGGGGAGCCATCTTTAGCATGGTGGAGGCCAGAGGGCTGGAGGGTGCGGTGGTGTTGGACCTGTTTGCCGGGACAGGAAGCCTGGGGCTGGAGGCCCTCAGCAGGGGGGCCTCCCACGCCGACTTTGTGGAACGGGACCCTCGGCAGTGCCGAGTCCTCCGGACCAACCTGGCGGCCACGGGGTTCACCTCCCAAGCCCAGGTGTACTGTGCCCCCGTGGAGCGAGCCCTGACCTTCCTGAAGGGGCCCTACCGGTTCATCTTCATGGACCCACCGTACAAGCTCCTAGACCTGGACGCTATGCTGGGGACGCTGGCCGCCGCTCATATCCTCACTCCCGGGGGGGTGGCCGTGGTGGGACACTCCAAACGCCTGAGTCTCCGGGAGCGCTACGGTGATCTGGTCCACGTGGGGCTCTACCGCTACGGAGACTCGGTGGTGGACCTCTTGCAGCGAGAGGCTCAGTGATGGCGAGGGCGATGTACCCGGGCAGTTTCGACCCGGTGACGCTAGGACACCTGGACATCGTTGCCCGTGCCGCGGCGCTGTTTGACCAGATCGTGGTGGCAGTCTACGGGACCCCGGCCAAGGACCTGATGTTTCCGGTGGAGGAGCGGGTACGGCTCTTTCGTGAGGCCGCGTCTCATATACCCAACGTGGAGGTGGTGCCCTTTACGGGGCTTGCCGTGGAGGCGGCCCGCAACTTTGGCTGCAAGGCCCTGATCCGGGGCCTGCGCATGGGTTCGGACTTCGAGTACGAGTTTGAGATGACCCTGATGAACAAAAGGCTGGCTCCGGATATCGAAGTAGTATGCTTTATGACGAGCCTGGAGTACCAGTTCATCAGCTCCAGCCTCCTGAAGGAGGTGGCCCAGTTAGGGGGGGATGTGGAGGGGCTGGTGCCCCCTAACGTGGCTGAGGCCTTGAGGGAGAGGCTGGGGCTCACCGCTGAAGTCGGGTCCAGGAGAAAGGGGGCGTCATCGAGATCCTAAATTTGTTGGATATGCTGGAATCCCTGGTGGCTACGAGCACGCGGGTGCCTGCTACACGGAGGACCCTGGTGGACCCTGGGAAGATCCGTGAACTGGTGGACCAGATGCGGCTGGCTATTCCCCAGGATCTGAAGGCGGCCCAGGAGGTGCTCCAGGGGAAGGATCTGCTCATCAGCCAGGCCCAGGCCGAGGCCCGGAAGATCCGGGAGGCAGCGGAGGAGGAGTACCGGGCCAGGGTGGAGGAGAGCGAGGTAGTCAAGGGCGCTACCCAGCGGGCCGAGGAGCTGTCGCAGGAAGCCCAGCAGAAGGCCCAGCGCCAGCTTGACCAAGCCGAGCTTCACGCCAAGTCCCGGATCGCCGAGGCCGATACCTACGCTGCCCAGGTGTTGAAGCGGCTGGAGCAGCAACTCGCCACCACGCTGGACACCGTCCGGCGAGGTATGGACGTGCTGGACACCCAGGAGGCAGCCGAACGGTAGGCTCACGCCACCCTTGTATCCCCTGGGCACCGTAGGGTTAGCGCGGCGGCTTGCGGGCCTGGAGCTGCGCGCTGAGGATACCGGGCAACTCCTCGGGTCTGTAGGGGGTGCGCTGCAGCACCTTGATTTCCCTGAACCCCACGGCCTCCATCCTGCCAAGGTAGATCCCCTGTAACTCCGCACCCGCGATGCACGATGCCCAGTGCAGCGGGTCCTGGCGCACCTTCGGCGGTAGCTCCCGCTCCAACAGGATATCGGAGACGTAGAGCCTCCCGCCGGGCTTCAGCACCCGGAACGCCTCAGCGAAGACGGCGTCTTTATCGGGCGAGAGGTTGATCACGCAGTTGGAGACGATGAGGTCAACCATCCCCTCGGCCAGTGGCAGGTGCTCCATGTCCCCCAGGATGAATCGCACGTTCTCTGCCCTGACCAGGCGGGCATTGCGGGTGGCCAGCGCCACCATCTCGAGGGTCATGTCCACCCCCAAAACCAGGCCCTGAGGGCCCACAGCTCTGGCCGCCAGGAAGCAGTCGATGCCTCCCCCGCTGCCCAGGTCCAGCACCACCTCTCCCGTTTGCAGGTGGGCCAGGGCGAGGGGGTTGCCACAGCCCGCCGCCGCGGCGGTGACCGCCTCCGGCAGCGTTGCCAGCTCCTGGGCCGGGTAGCTGGTCTCCAGCACCTGAGCGTCGTGGCAACAGTCGGAGGTGCCCAGGGCCAGATGGGCATAGTGCTCCCGGACGACGTTCTTGATACCCTCTCTGGTGATCCTGTTCATGCTGCCTCTCCTCTTGGCTTATCTATCATACGACACTCTCGTGCAAAGAACCAGGGCGTTGGGTCGGCCCCTCGCTGCGGTGGGTGCAGCGGGCCTTGGGGTGTCCTTGCGAGATCGCGGCCCTTTTTGCTATAGTGGAGCCAACGTTACCCCATGGGGATGTAGCTCAGTTGGGAGAGCGCCTCAATGGCATTGAGGAGGTCGCGGGTTCGAATCCCGCCATCTCCACTCTCTCTTTTTGTCTCCCTCGTCCTTGATGAGACCCTCTCCTAGTACCAAATTCTTCGGTTTTTCCAGAATGTCCCCTTGTAAGAGAGGCGAGAATTGGGTATAATGAGGGCGATATGAGTCGATTGCCCTCACTTTTTGGGCGGTCGCCAGATTAGGTGGTAGATGTTTCGTAAGATAGACCTGCCTTCTCAGCAATTTGAGTCGTACACTCAGCTCCTGGAACCGCAGCTCGTAGACCAGCTCCGCTCCCTGGCCCAGAATCTGCACGGGCGTCATCTGGTTCACCTCAGCAGCACCGCTACCGGGGGAGGCGTCGCCGAGATCTTGCGCTCCCTGGTCCCCTTGATGCGGGGCCTGGGGCTGGAAGCCGAATGGTACGTGTTGACCCCACCACCCTCCTTCTTCCTCATCACCAAGAAGATCCATCACCTTCTCCAAGGTATGGAGGGGAGCCTCTCCCAGGAGGAGTTGGACAGCTATGTGGGGTGCCTCAAAGAGGCTGCCTCCTCGCTGGAGATGGCTGGCCTGAAGGCCGACGTGTGGTTCCTGCACGACCCCCAGTTGCTTCCTCTGGCCCGGTACCTCTCGAAGCGCTCCAACGGCATCTACCTGTGGGTCTGCCACATCGATATGTCCACGCCCAACCTGGGAGTGCTGGAGATGTTGTTGCCCCTGGCCAGTTCCTACCATGGTCTTATCTTCACGATGGAAGCTTACATCCCTGCCGGTCTCAACAATGGAAAGGTGCGGGTCATCCCTCCCGCTATCGACCCGCTCTCGGTGAAGAATAGTGCTCTCTCCCCCGATGAGGCCTGGGAGCTTGTCGCGGGGTTGGGCATCGACCCCGTTCGCCCTCTGGTCACGCAGGTCTCCCGCTTCGATATCTGGAAGGACCCCCTGGGGGTTATCGACGCCTTCAGAGCTGCCAGGGTTACCATACCGGGGCTGCAGCTTGCCCTCCTGGGGCTGGCTCGCCCCAGCGATGACCCCGACTTTACTGCCGTGCTGCAGGGCGTGCAGCGCCATGCCAACGGGGACCCGGACATCCATATCCTGTGGGACGCCGACGGGGTGCGAGATGTGGACCGGACCGTCAACGCCTTTCAGACGGTGTCCAACGTGGTGCTCCAGAAGTCGCTGCGCGAGGGCTTTGGCCTGACGGTCTCCGAGGCTATGTGGAAGGGCACCCCCGTCGTCGGGGGCAATGTGGGCGGCATTCGTCTCCAGATTGAGGACAGGGTCAACGGTTTCCTGGTAAACAGCCCCGATGAGTGTGCCCAGCGCATCGTCCAATTGGTCCAGGACCCCCCTCTCAGGCAGGCCATGGGGCAGCAGGCTCACCAGAAAGCGGGCCAGCACTATCTGCTGCCCCGCCTGGTGAGAGATTACCTGCAGGCTGCTCAGGATTTCCTGCACCCATCCGCACGCTCACGCAAGCATCGGATCGCTCACGCCCTCGAGGCCTAAGCTGCCGCCGCCATCACGGGCAGGTGGCCCCTCCTGACTTCGGCGTTGACCTGCCTGCCCTGGGTTGCTAGACTACCGCTGAGCCAGCACCTTGCCCCAAGTGGGTCAGGACCGGGTGCTGCTGCAGTGTAAGCTACAGGCGTCTCCGGAGCCCACTATCACCATCCCCGGCGTTCCTGGAGGGGGCGTCCGCCTGGAGGAGCGCATCCTGGGCACCGAGATGGGCAACGAGGTGCTGCGCCGGGGGACCCCGGCTGCACCCGCCTGTGGACACCCCAAAGCGCCTTCTGGCCAGAGCGGGTGTTGAGGCGAGAGCCTCTCTGGGCAGTTTCCCTGCTGCCCCAACCTCTAGTAGAATCTGAAGCAGGTAGAGCATCGTTGTAGGGAAGAAGGAAGATGGCATGACCACCATGCGGCAGGCGGAGATGCGCTTCAACCCCCGCGAGCTGGATGGGAAGTGGCAGCAGCGCTGGGAGGAGACGAGCATCTACCGGGTGCGGGACGACGACCCCCAGCCCAAATGGTATGAGCTGACCATGTACCCCTATCCCTCCGGCGACCTGCACATCGGCCACTGGTATGCCATGGCCCCCTCGGACTGCCACGCCCGGTTCCGCCGGATGCAGGGCTACAACGTGTTGCACCCCATGGGCTTCGATGCCTTCGGCCTGCCGGCGGAGAACGCCGCCATCCAGCGGGGTATCCATCCCGCCACCTGGACGACGGACAACATCGAGAACATGCGCCGCCAGCTCTGCTCTATGGGTGCCATCTACGACTGGAACCGGGAGATCATCTGTGCCCAGCCAGAGTACTACCAGTGGAACCAGTGGTTCTTCCTCAAGCTCCTGGACGGGGGCCTGGCCTACCGGGCCACCTTCCCCGCCAACTGGTGTCCCTCCTGCCAAACGGTGCTGGCCAACGAGCAGGTGGTGGAGGGGGGCAAGTGTGAGCGCTGCGGCACCCCGGTGTACCGGCGAGAGCTGGAGCAGTGGTTCTTCCGCATCACCGCCTACGCTGAGGAGCTGCTGGACTTCTCCAAGCTGGTGGCCTGGCCACAACGCATCCTCACCATGCAGCGCAACTGGATTGGGCGCAGCGAAGGGGTGGAGATCGGCTTCGACATCTCCCACCATGGCCTGGAGGAGCGGGAGCTGCGCACCTTCACCACCCGCATCGACACCATCTTTGGGGTCACCTTCATGGTGCTGGCCCCAGAGCACTTCCTGGTGGGGCGGCTGACCTCCCCGGAGCGCCGTGCCGAGGTGGAGGCCTACATTGACCGGGCCCGGCGCCTCTCGGAGGTGGAGCGCCTCTCCACCGAGCGGGAGAAGACGGGGGTAGCCCTGGGCACCTACTGCGTCAATCGCCTCAACGGGCAGCAGGTCCCCATCTTCATCGCCGACTACGCCCTGCTGACCTACGGCACCGGGGCAGTCATGGGGGTGCCCGCCCACGACCAGCGGGACTTCGACTTTGCCCAGCTCTATGGCCTCCCCATCCCCGTGGTGGTGGCACCCCCTGGCTGGGATGGCGGTGAGCTGGCGAAGGCCCATGTGGACCAGGGCACCATGGTCAACTCGGTCCGGTTCAACGGCCTGCCCAGTGACCAAGCCAAGGAGACCATCGCCGACTTTGTGGAGGCCCGGGGCTGGGGCCGCCGTACCGTCTCCTACCGCCTGCGGGACTGGCTCATCTCCCGCCAGCGCTACTGGGGCACGCCCATCCCCGTGGTCTACTGCGACGCCTGCGGCACGGTACCGGTGCCGGAGGAGGAGCTACCGGTGCTGCTCCCCGAGGATGCCGAGTTCAAGCCCACGGGGGAGTCGCCCCTGGCCCGCCATGCAGGCTTCGTCCATACCACCTGCCCCCGCTGCCGGTCCAGGGCCCGAAGGGAGACCGACACCATGGACACCTTTGTGGACTCCTCCTGGTACTTCCTGCGGTACGTCAGCCCTCGCTACAGCGATGGCCCCTTCGACCCGGAGAAGGTACGCCTGTGGTGCCCCGTGGACCAGTACACCGGCGGTGCCGAGCACGCCGTGATGCACCTGCTCTACGCCCGCTTCTTCATCAAGGCCCTCCGGGATATGGGCCTCGTCTCCTTCGATGAGCCCTTCCTGCGGCTCTACAACCAGGGCACCATCATCGCCCGCGGCGCCAAGATGAGCAAGTCCCGGGGCAACGTCATCACCCCCGACCCCTACGTGGAGGAGCTGGGCGCCGACGTGGTGAGGACCTACCTGATGTTCCTGGGCCCCTGGGAGCACGGCGGAGAGTGGAGCGACCAGGGCATCAACGGCATGGCCCGCTGGCTCAACCGGGTGTGGGACCTGGCCCAGCGGGACGCCAGGGAGCTGGACGCAAGAGCCCGGAGCGAGGCCGCCGTCCGGGACCTAAAGCGAGCCACCCACAAGACCCTGCGCAAGGCCACCCAGGACATGGAGGGGTTCCACTTTAACACCGCCCTGGCGTTCATGATGGAGTTCACCAACTACCTGGCCAAGGCCTGGGACCAGGGCGGAGTGGAGTCGGCCACCTGGTCCGACGCCATCGAGAAGCTGCTGCTTCTGCTGGCCCCCGTGGCGCCCCACCTCTCCGAGGAGCTGTGGGAGCGCACCGGGCGCCCCTACTCCATCCACCAGCAGCTCCTGCCCCCCTGGGACGAGGAGCTGGCCCGGGACGAGGAGGTCACCCTGGTGGTGCAGGTCAACGGCAAGGTCCGCGATCGCCTCCAGGTTCCCGCGGATATTGAGGAGGGGCGAGCCAA
>JBHIBI010000003.1:0-21516 GCA_046758985.1 Dehalococcoidia bacterium | reverse complement strand
ACCCCCAGGAGCACCCGTTCCAGGATCGTGCGGAGGAAGGGGTTCAGGAAAACATCCTCCCCGTTCACCAGGAGCTCCACCTGCCACTCCCCCTCCTTGCGCTTCAGGAAGGCCTGCTCGATGTAATCGGCCAGCTCGGCCACCTGGCCCGGGGAGAAACGGCGATCCACCCCCTTCACCGGCGCGTCGGAGACCACGGCCACAAGCTCATCGGGGCCGAGGAGGAGATCAGGGCCCAGCTCCGGGCGGTGCACCTCCATCTTGGGATAGCGGCTGCTGCGAAAGCCCTCGGTCAGTACTAGGTCACATCTACCCCCGGCCAGGAAGGCGAGTCCCGAGAGCCCTCCCTCCTCAACCACGTTCCCCAGAAGGGCCTGCCCCCGGTCGGAGAGGAGGGCCACTACCTCCGCGCCCGCCTGAGACAGCCTAGAGCTATCGGTCTCCGGGCGGTCCAGCTCGAAGGGGTGGTGGGTGTGCTTGATGCAGGCCACCCGGTACCCTCGCGCCTTGAGCTCGGGTATGAGGCGCTCCAGCAGGGCGGTCTTGCCGGAGCCGGACTTGCCGACGATGCACAAGATGGGAGTGCTCACCCTTCACCTCCCGACCTCCGAGGGTGGCCCTCCTCAGCCGGCTCTCTCCGCCGTAGAGGGGGCCAGGACCAGGGAGTGGGCCTGCGCCAGATCCTCGGCGGTGTTGACGTTGAAGAAGGAGCAGCCTTGGGGGTCGTACTGCGCTAGCTCCTCATCCTCGACAGAGCGCACCCGGACCCGGGAGAGGAGAAGGCCCAGCTTTCGGTTCCCTTCTCCCAGCAGGGACTCCAGGGGCCCCAGGCAACTCCGGGCGTAGACGGCGTGGAGCTGCTGCGGCGCTCCGCCGGGGCAGGGAACAACCGCATCGTATCCCGGCGCCAGGGACAGGAGGTAGCCTAGCAGCCCAAGGTTCAGGAAGGGGAGGTCGCAGCCTACCACCAGGTTGTGCTCCGTCTCCGAGGCCCGCAGACCGGTGTAGAGCCCCATCTGGGGCCCCTGTCCCGCTACCAGGTCCCGGACCACCGTGGCTGCCAAGCCCGAAGGCAGGGTCAGCTCCTGCCCCGGCGTGGCCACCACCAGGAGCCTTTCCGTTATCTGGTGGAGGGCTCGGAGCACCCGGTGGAGGAGGGGCTCCCCCGCCAGCACCAGCCGTGCCTTGGGCTGGCCCAGCCGAAGCCCCTCGCCTCCTGCCAGCACGATGGCGGTCCATTTCGTGGAGTGACTTAGTCTCTTGACCACGGGGATTCCCTATCAGGGCGTCTCAGATAGTGCTTGGTCTCTAGGTGCCCCAGGCAGGATTCGAACCCGCGACCCGCTGCTTAGAAGGCAGCCGCTCTCTCCACCTGAGCTACTGGGGCCTCCCAGCCAAGCTTAGCAAAGGCGCTCCCGGCGGTCAAGGAAGCTACTGGCCCCAAGGAGCGATGGCGGGGGACAGACCGTTGCTCTCCCTGCCTGCAAGGTCTGCTAGTGCTACGTCCGTCAAGTTCTGACACGTCCCACCCGCCCACCCTCAGACGTTTGTGGGGGGCGAAGCCCCTCACGCTCCCCGGGGGTTCCAAGGGGGTAAAGCCCCCTTGGTAGGGGTCTGGGGGCCTGCCCTGAGCCTGTCGAAGGGTGTCCCCCAGAGAATACCGCCTGGGCGGGAGGGCGGGACAAAAACGCGTTGTTATTTAGCGGACTGAGCACTAGGGTGTGTCGGGCCATTGACCTGCCGGGACAAAGGTCGTAGAATCTCTGAGGAGCCTACACGGGGAGAGCAATGCACTCGAGCCTCATCGGCAAGATCGAAAAGGCGAAACGCTACGCCGAGGAACGGGACAGAGCCTACTTTACCCAGTTCGCCGCCACCTTCCGGGGAGACCACAACTCCTACGAGATCGGCTACGACGGGGGTACGTGGCTCTGTTCCTGTTTGTTCTTCTCCTCTCACGGCGTGTGCAGCCATATCATGGCTCTCCAGCGTATCCTGGAGGGCATGGTAGCCAGGACCGCCGTTACCCCCTAGCGTGCACCTCAGCAGCTCTCTGAGGCCCGAGGGTAGGGGGAGTGTTGCTGTCTCTGGCCGCCCCTGTGGGCCCATGTGCCCGGGTAGCACTACTCCTCGAACTTCTTGAAGACCATGCAGGCGTTCTGCCCACCGAAGCCGAAGGCGTTGGAGAGTACCACCCGTACGTCCTTCCGCCGGGCCTGGTTGGGCACATAGTCCAGGTCGCAGGCTGGGTCAGACACTTCCAGGTTGGTGGTGGGGTGGATAATGCCGTCGGTGATAGTACGCACGCAGGCGATGGCCTCGACGCCGCCAGCGGCCCCCAGGGTGTGGCCGATCATCGACTTGGTAGAGCTGATGGGCACCGTGTAGGCCAAGTCGCCGAAGAGGTGCTTGATGGCCAGGGTCTCCACGGCGTCGTTGATGGGGGTAGAGGTGCCGTGGGCGTTGATGTAGTCCACCTCGTGGGGTCCCAGGCCCGCGTCCTCCAGGGCCCAGCGCATGGCCCGAGCGGGGCCCTCGCCCGCCTCGTCGGGCTGTACCAGGTGGAAGGCATCGCAGGAGTTGCCGAAGCCGGCCACCTCACAGAGGATGCGTGCGCCCCGGTTGACGGCGTGCTCCAGGCTCTCCAAGACCAGGACCCCTGCCCCTTCGGCGGGGATGAAACCGTCGCGCCGGGCGTCAAAGGGACGGCTGGCCTTGTGGGGCTCCTCATTGTGGCTGCTCAGCGCCTTCATGACACAGAAGCCCGACAGCCCCAGTTGGCTGATGCCCGCCTCGGTGCCGCCGCAGAGCACCACGTCGGCGGTGCCACGTCGCACCAGCTCCGTGGCCTCGCCGATGGCCTGGTTGGAGGCGGCGCAGGCGGTGATGACCGTGGAGTTGTAGCCGGTGAGGCCCAATAGACGGCTGATGTTGCTGGCGGCCATGTTGGGGAGGATCATGGGGATGAAGAAGGGGGAGACCCGCATAGCTCCCCGCTCGATTAGGATGCGGGCCTCCTCCTCGGTGGTGGGGAACCCCCCGTTGCCGTTGCCCAGGACCACGCCGATGCGCTCCCGGCTCTCTGCCGGGAGGTTCAGGCCCGCGTCCTCCACCGCCATGAGGGCGGCAGCCACGGCGAGCTGGGAGAACCGGGCCATCCGCCGTGCCTCCTTGGGGCCCACCCAAGGCACCGGGTCGAAGCTCTTCACCTCCCCGGCAATACGGCAGGGAAAAGGAGAAGGGTCGCAGAGGGTTATGGGGCCGATGCCCGACCGCCCCTCCACCAGCCCTTGCCAGAACTCCTCCACGCTCATGCCCAGGGGCGAGACTACCCCCATACCCGTGATGACCGCCCGTTTTCTCTGGTTCATGACAGCACCTTATAGGATAGGCTGCTTGACGGCCTCTGGCCTTTGCAGCTTGGGGTAGACCTCCGGGGCAATGCCCCTGAGGACCTCCCGAGCCTCGGCGGCGACAAAGAGGGAGCCAGTGACCAGCACTAGGTCTTCCTCCTGCGCCTCGGCCAGGGCCTCCTCCAGGGCCTGACGCACCTCTCCCACGGCGGAGGCCTCCAGGCCGTAGCGGCGAAAGAGCTCTGTCATCAGAGACGGCTCCGCCGCCCGCGGATGCCGTGAGCGCACGGCCCACACCCGGGGGCAAAGCTGCGCCAGCTCCCACACCATACTCTCCAGGCTCTTATCGGCGGACACGCCGATGACCAGGAAGGCTCTGTGGAAGCGGAAGTCCCGCTCCAGGGCTGTCCGGAGCCGGGCTACCGAAGCAGGGTTGTGCGCCCCGTCGGCGATGACTAGGGGCCTGTGCCTCAGCACCTCCATACGGCAGGGCCACTGAACTTGACGGAGGCCCTGGGCCAGCGCCTTGGAGCCGATGGCGAAACCTCGCTGCCGAAGCACCTCCAGGGCCGCCACTGCCAGGGCCCCGTTCTCCACCTGGAAGTCACCCAGCAGGGGTATCCACAACTGGTAGTGCCCCTCTTGCCCCGTTACGTGGAAGCTCTGGCCCTCCAGGCCGACCCTCTCCCGGCGCCAGGTCACGTCATGGCCCAGCTTGACCAGCGGCGAGGCGTGCGTCTGGCAGACCTCCTCGATGAGCTGCATGACCTCGGGTGGCTGGGGAGCGACCACTGTGGGGACTCCGTCCTTGATGATGCCCGCCTTCTCCTGAGCGATCTGTTCCAGGGTATCACCCAGCATAGCGGTGTGGTCAAGGCTAATGGGGGTGATAATCGAGACTTCTGGCGATACCACGTTGGTGGCGTCCAGTCGCCCTCCCATGCCTACCTCCAGGACCTGGAAGCGGCACCCTCGCTGCTGGAAGGAGCGAAAGGCCATGGCGGTAAGAAGCTCAAAAACGGTGATGGCCCCGGAGTGCTCCCGCCGGTTGACCTGCTCCATGGCGGGCCACACCTCCTCTAGTAGAGCGGCGAAGGCGGCCTCGCTGAGGGGTTCCCCATCCAGGCGGATGCGCTCCCGGAAGGAGTGGAGGTGGGGGGAGGTGTACAGGCCCGTGGGGTATCCCTGGGCCAAGAGTACCGAGGCACACAGGGCCGCGGTGCTCCCCTTGCCCTTGGTCCCGGCGATGTGGACGGCAGGTATCCCCTGGTGCGGGTTGCCCAGCATCTCCAGCAGCGCCACCACCCGCCGCAGGTCGTACCGTATCGGCTGGTGAGGAGTGCTCGCCAGGCGTTCGTAGTCGGTGAGGCTGAGGAGCTTTTGGAGGGCCTGGGCGTAGTTCATGCTCACCCTCTGCTCCTAGTGGTCTCGAATATGTGTGGGTAGAGAGCCCAGGGAGATCCGCAGGGCGTCCCCAAAGGTGATCCTTCGGATATAGTTGATGTTCCCCTCCAGGGGCCGCGGCTGGAAACCGAAGAGCTCCTCCACTGAGGGTCCCTGGGCGATGTTGTGGAGGGGGAGCATCTTGAGCTGTTGCGTCGTCACCGGGGGCCGTGGCAGCACCAGCTCCAGCAGCCAGACGATGAGTCGCATCAGGGGCACCGGGATATGCATCTTCACCCGCTTTAGCTGGAGCGTCTTGGCGATCAGGTTGAGGAGATGGTTGTAGGTATACTGCTGGGATCCTCCCAGCTCCAGGGTCTTTCCCTGGTGCGCCTCGTTGCCTAGGGCCAGGGCCACACACCGGGCCACGTCCTCCACCGCGATGGGCTGGTAGCGGGTGCGCCCCGACCCGGGGACCGGCACCACGGGAAAAGCCCGCACCACTCCCGCCAGCATGTTGAAGAACTCGTCTCCCTCGCCGAACTGAATGGAGGGGCGGAGGATGGTGTAGGGGAGGCCGCTGCGGATAACCTCCTGCTCGCCCTGCCACTTGGTGCAGAGATAGGGGTAGGCCGGGTCGTCGCGGGCGCCGATGGCGCTCATCTGGAGAAAGTGCTGCACCCCTACATCCGTGGCAGCCTCCACCACCCTTTTGGTACCCAGGTGATTGATCCCCCGGAAGGTACTCTCTCTCCGCTCTCGAATAACGGCTACCAGGTGTACCACGGCGTCCACGCCGGACACGGCGTCTCGGAGGCTGGCGGCGTCGGTGACATCTCCGTGGCGGATGTCAACGGCCTGGGCTCCCAACACCCGCTCCCTTCCCCGGTGTGCCAGTGCGCGGACATTCCACCCAGCGGAGGCCAGGGCCGGAACCACGTGCCGCCCCACAAACCCCGTGGCCCCGGTGACCAGGACGGTTGCCATGCCCTCCCCGTTCTGAGAGCACTGTAGCAAATGGCTTCAGGGGTGTCAACGAAACCCCCAAAGAGCTCTTCTGTATCTTGGCACATCCCTGTCCGGGGGTGCTATAATCAGCGGCGTCGTTACCCGGCTTTTTGCTGCGCCGGGTCTCCCCAACCTTGTATGGTTTGTCCCCGTGTCGGGCTTTTAGGGAGCTCACGGACGACCCCGGAGGTCGAGCGGACGCGTGTTCACTCATCTTCATGTGCACACCGAGTACAGCCTCCTGGACGGGGTCAGCCGCGTTGCCCCCTTGACCCAGCGGTGCCGGGAGCTCGGCATGGATGCCCTGGCCATCACCGACCACGGGGCCCTCTACGGGGCTGTGGAGTTCTACTCTCAGTGCTTGGAGGCCGGGGTCAAGCCCATCATCGGGTGTGAGCTCTATGTAGCCCAGGGCAGGCGGCAGGACAAGACCCCTGCGGCGAAGAGCCCCCACCACCTGACCGTCCTGGCCCGGGATAACCGGGGCTACAAGAACCTGATCCAGCTGGTGACCGGGGCCCACCTGGAAGGCTTCTACTACCGACCCCGGGTGGACAGGGAGCTCCTGGAGAGCTACAGCCAGGGGCTCATTGTGCTCTCGGGCTGCCCCAATGGGGAGGTCCCTCGTCTCCTGGTGGAGGGGCGCTGGGAGGAGGCCCGGCAAGCGGCCCTCTGGTACCGGGAGCTCTTCGGGGAGTTCTACCTGGAGCTCCAGCGCCACGAGCACGTCCCCAACCTTCCCGCCATCAACCAGGCCCTGGTCCAGTTTGGCCGGGACCTGAAGCTCCCCCTGGTGGCTACCAACGACCCCCACTATGTGTACCAGGGGGATGCTCCGCTGCAAGACCTGCTCATCTGCATCCACACCAACACCAACGTCTATGACGAGAAGCGCCTGCGCATGGAGGACGACTCCTACTACCTGAAGAGCCCCCAGGAGATGGCGGAGCTCTTCTCCGACCTGCCGGAGAGCCTGGAGTCGACACAACGTATCGCTGAGCAATGCAACGTGGAGCTGGGGTTCGCCCAGCTCCACCTGCCGGAGTACAAGGCCCCTGATGGCTCCAGCCCCGGCGACTACCTGGGCCGCCTCTGCTGGGAGGGGTTCCGCCGGCGGTATCCCCAGGGCAACACCCAGGCGGAGCAGCGCCTGACCTACGAGCTAGAGGTCATCAACCAGACCCAGTTCCCCAATTACTTCCTGGTGGTGTGGGACATTGCCTCCTTTGCCCGAAAGCAGGACATCCTCTTTGGCGTGCGAGGCAGCGCCGCCGCCAGCCTGGCCCTCTACTGCCTGGAGGTCACCGACATCGACCCCCTGGAGCACCGCCTGGTCTTTGAGCGTTTCCTCAACCTCGAGCGGAAGGAGATGCCGGACATCGACATGGATTTCCAGGACGACCGGCGGGACGAGGTGCTGAGCTACACCGTGGGCGAGTACGGGCGGGACCACGTGGCCCAGATCATCACCTTCGGCACCCTGGGGGCCAAGGCCTCCATCCGGGACGTGGGCCGGGCCTTAGGGATGTCCTACGCCGATGTGGACCGGGTGGCCCGTCTCATCCCCTTCCGGGCCCGCTCCCTGGAGGAGGCCCTCCAGACCACTCCGGAGCTTCAGGAGTTGTCACAGGCCGACCAGTCCATCAGCAACCTCGTGGAGATGGCCCGCCGGCTGGAGGGCGTGGCCCGCCACGCCAGCACCCACGCCGCCGGGGTGGTCATCTCCCGGGAGCCTCTGACGGAGTACGTGCCCCTCCAGCGGCCCCTGAAGGGGGAGGAGCAGGAGACCCCCATGACCCAGTACTCCATGGAGCCCATCGCCAGGCTGGGACTGCTGAAGATGGACTTCCTGGGCCTCATTAACCTCACCATCCTGAAGAAGGCCATCGAGCTGGTGGCCCAGACCCGCGGTGTGCAGATCGACCTGCACCAGATTCCCCTGGACGACCCTAAGACCTTCCAGCTCCTCTCCTCCGGTGAGACCACCGATGTGTTCCAACTGGAGGGAGCGGGCATGCGCCGCTACATCAAGGAGCTCAAGCCCTCCTCCCTGGGCGACGTGTCGGCCATGATCGCCCTCTACCGTCCGGGTCCCATGGAGCACATCGAGACCTTCATCAACGCCAAGCATGGGCGTGTGCCGGTCCAGTACCTCCACCCTGTGCTGCAAGAGGTCCTGGAGGAGACCTATGGGGTCATCGTGTACCAGGACCAGGTGCTGCTGATCCTGCAGACCTTGGCGGGGTACAGCCTGGGCGAGGCCGATGTGGTACGCAAGGCCATGGGCAAGAAGATCGCCGAGCTCATGCGCCCGGAGCGGGAGCGCTTCATTGAGCGGGCTACCGGCAAGGGCTACCAGCGGGAGCTGGCCGAGGAGGTGTTCAACCTCATCGAGCCCTTTGCCGGCTACGCCTTCAATAAGGCCCACAGCGTGAGCTACGCCCTCATCGCCTACTGGACGGCCTACTTCAAGGCCAACTACCCAGTGGAGTACATGACCTCGGTGATGAACTCCCGCCTGGGGAATATGGAGAAGACAGCCGTCTCCGTGGCGGAATGCCTGCGGTTGAAGATCCCGGTGCTGCTGCCCGACGTGAACCGTAGCGGGGTGGAGTTCACCATCGTTGCCGACCAACAGGGCAACCCTGCTATCTCCTTTGGCCTAGCGGCGGTGAAGAACGTGGGCGAGGGTGCGGTAAGAAGCATCGTGGAGGCGAGGGAGCAGGACGGCCCCTTCCAGTTCATCGAGGAACTCTGCCGCCGCGCTGAGCTCCGGGGACTGAACCGGCGGGCCCTGGAAAGCCTGATCAAGGCGGGGGCCCTGGACAGCCTGGGTAAGCGAGGGGCACTGCTGGCCAACGTGGAGCGTATCCTCTCCCTGGCCCAGGGAGAAGCCCGGCTCCGCCAGAGCGGCCAGAGCACTATGTTCGACCTCTTCGGCCAGACGGTGCCCACTCCCCTGACCGCCATTCCCCTGGATGGCGAGGATGTCCTCTCCAGGGAGAAGGTGGCCTGGGAGAAGGAGTTGCTGGGCATCCCCCTGTCGGAGAACCCCATCAGATCCCTGGTCTTTGCCCAGGCTGCCCAGGCCATCGCCTCACGAGACCAGATTGATCCGGAGATGGATGGGCAGCGGGTGAGCGTGGTGGGCCAGCTCTCTTCCCTCACTCAGCGGTTCACCAAGGAACAGCGTGCCTTCCTCACCACTAAGCTGGAGCTCCTGGGGGGCCCTCTAGAGGTGGTGGTGTGGTCTAGAGTGCTGGAGAAGAGCCGGGAGCTGTGGCAGGAGGGTAATCTGCTGGAGGTCGTGGGCAAGGTGCGGGTCAGAGGTGAGGAGCTCTCCATCCACTGCGAGGAGGTCAGGCCCTACGCCATACCCAGTGAGGAGGGCGAGACTGGCGAGGTGGATAGCAAGACCCTCGCTGAACCTCAAGAAAGGGAGCCGGAGCCGGTCCCTCCTCCGGGCCAGCGGGTGGTGCTGGTCAGCCTGGCAGAGACGGCGCAATCGGAGGCGGATACCCACCTGCTGCGGGAGGTGCTGCGGACGCTGCTGGAGTTCCCCGGAGCGGACGGGGTCAACCTGGAGGTCCTTACCCAGGGCAAACGGGTGCGGCTGGAGGTGCCCATCGTCAGCACCGGCTACTGTCCGGAGTTGGAGAAGCGCCTGGCAGAGCTGCTGGGCCCGGGTAGGGTACTTCTCATCGAGGGGAGCGGCAACGGCGCCGGGCAGTGACCCGCCTGGGAGACCGCTGGAGGGAGATGGCGTGGTGAAATGGGTGGTTCTGACCGAGGCCCCGGACCAGCTCATTGCCGAGATGTGGCGTGACCTCCTCCTGGAGGCATCGGTACCTGCCATCATCCGCCCCGGCGATACCACCACCTTCCTGGGGGTGACGGCCATGCCCTGCCGCTTGATGGTCCCCGAGGGGCGAGAGGACGAGGCCCAGGCGGTCCTGGCCCTCTATCTTTCCGGGGCACCGGAGGAGGATGAGGGTTAGCAGTGCCGAGAGATCAGGGTGCCCCTTCCATATCCAGGAGCCGCTGCTTGAGCCAGAGCCCGCCTCCGTAGCCGTGGAGCCCACCGTCGCTGCCGATGACACGGTGGCAGGGGATGACGGGAGGGAGGCGGTTCCGAGCCATGGCTTGGCCTGCTGCCCGGCTGGCGCCGGGCCTTTTCGCCTTCTCCGCCAGCCAGCCGTAGCTGCGGGTCGCCCCAGGGGGGATGCTCTGGCACACCCTCCAGGCAGCGCGAAAGAAGGGGGGTGTCCCCTCTAGGTCTAGGGGGATGTCCTGGAACCCCACGGCCTGGCCCCGATAGTAGGCCTGCAACCGGGCGTGGACCTCCCCGAGCCGTTCCGGGTCCTGCTGAGCGCCCTCCATCTCAGGTCCCAGCCCCTCCAGCGCCTCCTGGGGGGAGCCCTTGGGCAGGGTGGTACGGCGCAGCCCATGGGGCGATGCCAGGATGCCCACCCATCCCAGCTCTGTGGCGAAGACGTTGTACCAGCGCTCCACGGTGCTACCTCCTCCGCAAAAGCCTCAGGAGCAAGAGACCCCGCAGAGCCCGCCACGCCTTCGCTAGGTGAGCCCGTTCCCAGGCCGAGGGTTCCCTGCGCCCGTACCGGCTTCTCACATAGGCGTGCACGATGGTCGAGATCTCCCCTTGCTGGGTGGGTAAGAGGGCCCGCAAGGCAAGGCCGTATTCATAGGGCGTCTGGGAGGGCCGGGGTCCCGCGCCAGCTAAAGCGCCCAGGAGGGCCAGCTGCCGGAACAGGCTCTCCGGCTGTGGGGGTGGTGCCATCCACCAGCGCCACAGGTAGCCCAGGGCCAGGGCGAGCACCAAGGGCAAGCCCGCCCAGAGGAGCCACCTCTGCCACTGGGTGTACCAGGGAGCACCCTGCAAGGGGGCTGGCAGTCGCAGGGGGGCATCCAGGAACTCGTCATCCTCGTCGTCTACGGGCTCCTCCTCGCTGCCGATGATCGGGACCACTGGCTCACGCGTC
Organism: Dehalococcoidia bacterium; assembly: GCA_046758985.1. Classification (GTDB taxonomy): domain Bacteria; phylum Chloroflexota; class Dehalococcoidia; order Lucifugimonadales; family JBHIBI01; genus JBHIBI01. The sequence goes on along the minus strand of JBHIBI010000003.1, from coordinate 10,772 downwards.
GGGGCCACCGTCTCGGGCAGCCCTCGGCCCGGGGTGGCCTCGAACTCCACCCAGCCGTAGCTGGGGAAGTAGACCTCCACCCAGGCGTGGCTGTCCTTGTCCCGGGCCAGCCATGTGTCCCGTCGGGTCAGCTCTCCGGGCAGATAGCCCACCACCACCCGGGCGGGGACATCCACAGCCCGGAGCATCACTACCATGGCCGAGGCGAAGTAGTCGCTGTAGCCCCGTCGCAGGGTGAAAAGGAAGTGGTCTACCCCATCTCCATCGAAGGGGGGTGGCTCGATCTCCAGGGTGTAGGGGAAGGACTGGAGGTAGTCCCTGAGAGCCTGGGCCTTGTCGTAGGGAGTGGGCGCCTCGGCGGTGACCTCGCTAGCTAGCGCGCGGACCCGTTCGGGGAGGGAGGGTGGGAGTTGGGTATACCGGTCTCTCACCCAGCTTGGATAGTCCACGCCGGCCCGGCGGAGCTCCTGGGGGGTGGCCACGGAGAAGGAGCCCGTGACCTGGTAGCTCTCCGAGGCCTTCAGGCGGCTGGTGCTTTTCACGGCCAGGACATCGGCAGGAGCGGGGAGTCTCGTCGCCACCTGGACCTCTGCCAGGTTGCCCTCTCGCCACTGGGCGTCCAGGAGCACGAGGTCGGGCGGCAGGAGCTGTTGCACCTCCTCCGGCGTGGAGGGGTTGGAGATTGGGGAGGGATGGGCATTTCCCGAAGGGGCTAGCCGCCCGGTGGCACGCTGTAACGCCTGGGCCACCTCTTGGAGGCCTTTAGGGAGTTCCTGGTGAGCGGGGGCCTCCTCCAGGTTGATGTAGTAGACAGGGTTGTCGTAGCTCTCCCATTCCGTCTCCGGGCCGTCAACGTTCATGACGGGTCCACCGGTGAAGAGGGTGGAGCGGGAGAAGCTGGACATGACCGTAAGGTGGAGCCTCTCCCGCTGGCGATACTCCTCCTCCAGCGAGAGGGGGGGTATCCACCCCTCGGGTACCCGCTCGGTGCTGCCTGTCAGCCAGCCGCTGGGGGTGTACACGCTGTAGGTGTAGACCCGCCAGTACCAGGGCCGGGACGCCTTGGCCTCCAGCACCGGCTGAGTCCCCAGGGTGATGGTGCCCTGGAAAGGCAGGACACTGCTGAAGGCCCGGTTGGGGACGGGCTTTCGACCGGGCAGGGCGGCGAAGAGGCGGTTGAAGTGGCTCTGAAAACGCTCCAGGGGAGAACGGAGGACTTCGTAGCTCTCCATCAGGGTGCTCATAGGCCCCCCTACTGGCAGCAGGCTGGCAGTGAGGAGGATGGCCCCCGCAAACCAGACCACGTTGTTGAGGATACGCAAGCGCAGGAATTCAGATTCCCGGGTGCCTCGCCTTCGCCAGTGGAGGCTACGGCTCAGCAGGTGCATCCAGCTAATCAGCAGAAGGGCGGTGAAGATGTAGAGGAAGAAAAAGTAGGCGAACCGCTCAGGCAGGTAGGAGAGATTGGTCAGCAGACCTAGCCCGCCGGGCAACAGGGCGATCCAGTAGTTCCGATGGCGAAAGAGGGCCCAGGCGGAGATGTACCCGACGAGCCAGGTGAGGGCTGTGAGGAATAACGCAAAGGGTAGGTTATCGGTGCTGATGCCGCCCTCCGCCGCCGTGGTGAGCCACCAGTTCAGGCGGAACTGGAGTTGGTCAATGGCCAGGAAGGAGGTTCCTTGGAGGAGGGTCCCCACCTGCCACATCACCACCAGCAGGCCGATGGCGAGGCCCAGCAGGTGAGAAGAGACCGCCGCCCACCTTGCCTTGGCGAGCAGCGTGGCGGTGAGGATGGCCAGAAAGACCACGAAGACCAGGGAGGGTGTCTTCACCCAGTCGGCCCGCGCCACCGAGCCGACGACTACCAGCAGGGTGAGCAGCAGCAGGGCGGCGGTGCCCCATCCCTCTAGGGGTAGCAGGAGCCACGTGATGGGGCGCGCAGCCCACCGGAGCATCATGGTGTCTCCGAGGCTGCTGCTCCGCGGGAGCCCTCTGACTGGGGCTACGCTGGTGCTCATCGGCGGATCTCCGGCGCCACCCCGTTGCCGGCCCAGGCGAAGGGCCTGCTCAGGGCCTCCTGGAGGGGGACCCCCTGCTGGACCAGGTAAGCAGGCACGGCGAGGTTGGAGAGCTGTTCCATGAGCTGGGCTGGCATGAGGGTGCCTCCGAAGCTGGAGTTGTCCAGCAGGATGGCTGTGGGGCGAACGCCGCGGCTCCGGAACTTGGCCAGCACGTGGGCCAGTTGCGCTCTGGAGGAGGGGGTGATCACCAGGAGGGCGTTGTACCGGTTCAGCCGGTACTCCATGCTGGCCAGGGCTTGCTCCAGGGGGGCCTCCCCTTCCGCCCGGACCTGGGCCAGGTATTCTAGCAGCCGCTCCATCTGGACGTAGCCCCGGGCCGGGGGAATCATCGAGTGCTGGTCTCCGTGGGCTACCAGCCCCACGGCCATGCCCTGGTCCAGCAGCCTCTTGGCTATGGAGGCGGCGATGGTTACCGCCACCTCCTCCGTGGAGTCTGGAGGCTCTCCGGCCTGTACCTCCCGGTGCAGGTCCAGTGCCATCCAGACGTCGGTGGAGAACCCCAGGTCAAACTCCTTGGTCATGAGCCGGCCCAGCCGGGCCGTGGAGGGCCAGTGGATCCGGTTCACGCTATCCCCGTAGAGATAGTCCCGTACGGTGGAGGCCAGCGGCGTGAGCTGCTGCATCTGCTGCCGCACCAGGCCGTCACTGGGGAGGTCGCTGGGGGGAAGGGTGAAGTGGGGAAGCCCCACGATGGCGGGGTAGACCACCACCCGCTGATGGGTGGGGAGTAAGCGCTCTAGGTGGATCAGCCCAAAGGGGTCGCCGCTGCTCACCCGCAGAGGGCCCAGGTCATAGATGCCTCGCTGGCGGCAGACCGTCCTCACCCGCCAGGAGCGGAACCCTCCACCCCCCAGACTCACCACCTGCCCCGAGTAGTGGCCGGGAAGGTTGGCCAGCTCCTCCACCTCCAGCCAGGCCTTGGGCAACCTGCCTCGGTTGCGGACCCAGATGCGCCCCTCGATGGTGCCACCCACCTGCGTGCGGGTGACCCGGTGTTCCACCTCCAGCCCTAACCAGTGGAGGTTGAGCCAGGCCCATACCAGGCCTCCTCCGAAGGCCAGCGCCAGGATATAGAGAAGGCGATAGTAGAGGCTGAACCCTGTACTCAGGGCGGCAAAGAGGAGCAGCCCCACCAATACGGTTACGAGAAGCAACCGCTTCACGGTCCCGCTCCTGAAAGGTTACCGGAGGGAGGAGCTGGTCCGGGCCCGTATCCCGGGCACCGGGGTCTCCTGCTGCAGCTCCGCCACCACCTGCCGGCTATCTATCCCCCGCATCCGGGACGCGGTGGAGACGATGACCCGGTGGGCCATGACGCTCTCAGCCAGCTCCTTGACATCGTCGGGGATCACGTAGTCCCTGCCCCTCACCAGGGCCAAGGCCTGGGAGGTTCGGAACAGGCCCAGGGAAGCCCGTGGCGAGGCTCCCAGGGTCACATCTCCGTGTCGGCGTGTCGCCTCCACCAGGGTAACGATGTAGTGGCGTACCAGGGGGTCCACGTAGCTCTCCTTGACCGCTTGCTGGACCTGGACCACCTCTTCCGGTGTTGCCACGGCCTGGAGCTCTTCAATGGGGTGGCGTCGCTCCTGGCGCTCGATGATGTCCAGCTCGTCTCCAAATTGGGGATACCCCAGGTTGACCCGCAGCAAAAACCGGTCGAGCTGGGCTTCGGGGAGGGGGAAGGTGCCCTCGTACTCGATGGGGTTCTGGGTAGCGATGACGAAGAAGGGGCGAGGTAGCGGGTGCGTTACCCCATCGACCGTGACCTGGCGCTCTTCCATGCTCTCCAGCAGGGCCGACTGGGTCTTGGGGGTAGCCCGGTTGATCTCATCGGCCAGGACGACCTGGGCGATAATGGGGCCCGGACGAAATTCGAACTCGCTGCTTTTTTGGTTGTAAATGGAAACACCGGTGACGTCGCTGGGCAGCAGGTCAGGGGTAAACTGGATCCGTTTGAAGGTGCAGCCGATGGAGAGGGCCAGGCTCTTGGCCAACATGGTCTTGCCCACGCCGGGCACATCTTCCACCAGCAGATGGCCTTGGCAGAGCAGCGCCACCAACCCCTGCTCTATAGCCGGGTCCTTGCCTACGATTACCTGCCTGACGTTGGCGACGATGCGTTGCGTGATTTCCAGCGCCTGGGTCTCCGTCGCCACAGGGCCTCCTGACTCCTTGCCCAAGGGGGTTGACTCCTCCCCAGTCTATCACACACCACGGGGGCGGACAAAACAGACGGGGAACAGGGGTAAGGGGCGGGGGCGAGGAGACGTGGGGAGGAAAGTAGGGGAGGGAGCAGAGGCTGCCCCCTCCCCTGGTCGGGTCACGCCCTAGAAGCGGCGGGCACGCCCACTCTGGCGCTCGTAGCAGTCGCTACAATACACCGGGCGGTCGCCTCGCGGCTGGAAGGGGACTTCGGCCTCTTTACCGCACTCAGCGCAGACAATGGGGTACATGGTTCGCTGGAAATATCCACCCATCGAGCCGCCGCGCTGGTCGCGCCGGCTTTGTCGGCAGGTCGGGCAGCGCTTGGGCTCGTTCAGGTAGCCCTTTTGCGCAAAGAACTGCTGGTCCTCGGCGCTGTGGGTAAAGGACTGACCGCAGTCCTGACAGGTCAGGGTCTTGTCCTGATACGCCATCGGTGACCTCCTTTCGCATAGCGTTGGCGATAGTCCGGTCACCGAGGCCGCTTTGAGGGACATCGGAGCAGGAATCCCATCACCACAGGTACCTATTATACCATAGAATAGTTGTACTTGCACCCGCTGCCTATAATCGCCTGAGGATCCTTGAGGTAAGACAGTTTGGAGAAGTGCCGTGCGTAACATCCTGTACTACTTTGTAGCGGGGACCATCATCGCCCTGGTGGCCCAGGCGTTGGGCGCCAATCTGCTGGTAGCCTCCGCCGCCGCCATCCTTGGCCCTGCCGTGCTTCTCCTGGCCCTGGCCATCTACAACTACTGGTCCCGCTCTTAAGGGCTCTCACCGCTGGACAGGGGTGTTTGTGGAGTTGGAGCAGAAAAAGTGGGCGGTAGAGGACTTGAACCTCTGGCCTCCTCGGTGTAAGCGAGGCGCTCTGACCGGCTGAGCTAACCGCCCTTGCAGGCAAGTGGAGAGTGGAATGAGATCGGTGGCGCGCTTGGCGGGACTCGAACCCACGGCCTCAGCCTCCGCAGGGCTGCGCTCTATCCAAGCTGAGCTACAAGCGCGCGGGGTAGCCACGATGGTGCCGAGGGTGGGATTTGAACCCACACGCCCGTAAGGGCACTACGCCCTGAACGTAGCGCGTCTTCCGTTCCGCCACCTCGGCAACGGCCCTGAACCCTCTGGTGGGCGGTAGAGGACTTGAACCTCTGACCTCCTCGGTGTGAACGAGGCGCTCTCACCACTGAGCTAACCGCCCTCGCTAGCACTCGCGGTTTTGTCTGGTGGCAACGGGAGGATTCGAACCTCCGACCTAGCGCTTATGAAGCGCCCGCTCTGCCGCTGAGCTACGTTGCCTCCGGGGAATCCCGGACCAGCCATCCCTGCGGTTCGCCTGCCGTTCCCTTTGAATACTATACCTGGAGGGGGCTTTGAGTGTCAACGAGAGCTAACCGCCGCGGTGTTCAGTCAGCGAGGATGCGCAGGTCCGTCGCCAGGTTGAACAGCAGCGGGGTGTTCCGCATGAAGCGCTCCAGCACCCCGGCCTGGGCATACCGTTGCAGCATGTGGCGCAGCTTGGCCCCAGCCTCGCGCACGATGGGGGTCCCATGCCCGGCGAGAGCTGCTTCAAAGTCCAGGCTCCCCAGGCGCTGCACCGAGCTGTGGAAGGCGCGGAAGTTGGACCGTGGGAAGGGGGAGAAGGCACGGCTGAACCGGCCCCCGTCGCACAGCAGCGTGTCCCCGGTGAACAGCGCACCTAGCTCCTTGAGGTAGAAGGCCGCGCTGCCGGGGGTGTGCCCCGGGGTGTGCACCACCTGCACGCCGCCCAGGACGGGGATGACATCGCCCTCGGTCAGCGTCTCATCGGCCCGCACCTTGTACACCAGGGGCAGTCTCCAGCGAAGCTGCTCCAGCGATGGCATGTAGGAGGCCCAGATGCGCCCTCGCTCATCCACGCGGCTATCCCCTTCGTGGATGAGGACCCGGGCCTTGGCCTGGCGCCGGAGCTGGGGGGCACTGCCCGTGTGGTCGGGGTGGCTGTGAGTCAGCAGGATGGAGTGCAGCTCCCGGGGGTCGCGTCCCAGGGAGGCGATGTACTGGAGGATAGGCTCCTCGTTACCAGCGATCCCCGTATCGATGAGGACCAGGGTGGTATCCACCAGCAGGTAGGCCCGGCTCCCCCTCACCCCCTCGATTTGATGCACCCCTGGGATAATCTCCAAGCCTTACCACTCCAGCACCAGCTCACCGCTCTTCCCACCCTGCTTGCGCACCAGCCGGATGTCGGTGATGCGCATGGCCCGGTCGGCGGCCTTGCACATATCGTACACCGTGAGGGCGGCCACTGCCACCGCCGTCAGGGCCTCCATCTCCACGCCAGTCTTGGCGACGGTCCTGGCCGTGGCGGTGATCTGAACCCCTCCCCGGGCCTCGTCGGCCTCCAGCTCTACCGCCACCTGGGTCAGGGGGAGGGGGTGGCAGAGGGGGATGAGCTGGTGGGCCTGTTTGGCGGCCATGATCCCGGCGATGCGGGCCGTGGCCAGCACGTCTCCCTTGGCAATCCCGCCCCGCTGGATGAGGGCCAGGGTTTCGGGGGTGGTGACCACGAAGCCCCGGGCCACGGCCTCCCGCTCGGTATCTGGCTTCTGGCCCACGTTCACCATCCGCGCCCGCCTCTGCTGGTCCAGGTGGGTGAGGCCGCCAGGGGGCGTCGCTCCCCGCTGGTCAGCGCTGCTCAGTCCTGCCTCGCGGTTGGCCAGGGCGTTGGCCTCCTCGTTCTCCGGGTGGCCGGCGTGGCCCCGGACCCAGTGCCAGCGGACCCGGTGGGAGGCACTGAGGTCGTCCAGCCGTTGCCACAGGTCCAGGTTAGCCTTGCGCTTCCAGCCCCGGGTCATGGTGTACACCAGGTACTGGCTGTCGCTATACAGCTCCACCTCGGCCCCTTGGGATGTAGCCTCCAGCCCCTTGATGGCCGCCAGCAGCTCCATGCGGTTGTTGGTGGTCCGGGGGTTGTGGCCCTTGAGGCGACGCTTCCTGCCATCCTCGATGATGATGGCAGCCCAGCCGCCCCTGCCGGGGTTGCCGCTACAGGCGCCGTCGGTGTAGATGCGGATCGTCATGGAGCCTCGGACCTCTCAAGTTAGGAACAGCGATGGGACAGCCCCCGCTGTCCCATCCATGATACCACGATGTGGAATCTCGCCACCCTATCCCCCGATGTGGTACATCTCCACCTTTTGCAGTCGAGCCCCCTTTGCCAGCAGTTCGGCCCGCTCCTCGGAGTACCGGTCGGTCCTCTGGCTCCAGATACCGGTGATCAGCTCCTTGAGGTCATCGTCGGTGGCTCCGGCCCTGAGGGGGCCCCTGAGGTCGTGCCCCTCGCTGGCAAAGAGGCAGGTATATACCTTGCCCTCCGCCGAGAGCCTCGCTCTGGCGCAGTCCCCGCAGAAGGGCTTGGTCACCGAAGCGATAACCCCGATCTCCCCTCCGCCGTCCGTATACCTGAACCGGAGTGCCACCTCGCTCTGGTAGGCCCTCTCCATCGGCTCCAGGGGCATCACTGCGTCAATCATCTGCACGATGTCATCGGCGGGGACCACCTGCTCCATCCTCCACCCGTTCAGGCTTCCCACGTCCATGTACTCGATGAACCGTACGATGTGCCCCAGCTCCTTGAAGAATCTGGCCACGTCAGTAACCGTGTGGCCGTTGACCCCTTTGATGACCACCACATTGATCTTGATAGGCGAGAGGCCCGCTTCTGCCGCCCGTTGAATGCCCTGAAGGACCCGGTGGGTACTGATCCCTCGTCCATTCAAGGCCCCAAACACGCTGTCGTCCAGCGAGTGAAGACTGACCGTGACCCTCTGGAGACCCGCGGCCTTGAGCGCCTCGGCCTTGTCCGCCAACAGGTATCCATTGGTGGTGAGGGCCAGGTTTTCGACCCCCTGGATGCTGGCAAGCTGCGCTACCAGGAGCTCCAGGTCCTTCCTCAGGAGCGGCTCTCCGCCGGTCAATCGAACCTTTGACACCCCCAGCTCAGCAAAGATGCGGGTGAGTCGAGCGATCTCCTCAAAGGTCAGGACCTCCGCCTTGGGGAGGAAGTGGTAGCGTTCGCCGTAGGCCTCTGCGGGCATACAGAAGGTGCACCGGAAATTGCACCGGTCGGTCACGGAGACCCTCAGGTCTTTCAGGGGACGCCCGAAGACGTCTGTGACGAGGGGCTGCACCATAAGGGAGCTCATACCACTTCGGCTCGCAGATTTCGCAAAAGCGCGGCAGCCTTCCGCGCCGCCTGGCCCCGGTGGCTCAGCCGGTTCTTCTCCTCTAGAGAGAGCTGGGCGTTGGTCCTGCCTAGCTCGGGCAGGTAGAACACCGGGTCGTAGCCAAAGCCGCCGCCGCCTTGCGCCTCAAAAGCTATTCTACCACGCAGCTCCCCCTCCGCCAACCGCACCTCTCCGGAGGGCCAGGCGATGGCGATGGCGCAGCGGAAGCATGCCCCCCGCCGCTCCTCAGATACGCCCTCCAGCTTCTGGAGCAGCAGCCGGACGCGGTCCCCGTCGGAGAGGCCAGGCCCCCCGTAGCGGGCCGAGTGGACGCCGGGCCCTCCCGCCAGGGCATCCACCTCCAGGCCCGAGTCCTCGGCCAGGGTCAGCAGACCGCTCAGGCGAGCGTAGAACCGGCCCTTGAGGGTGGCGTTCTCCTCGAAAGAGTCGCCGGTCTCCTCAACCTCTTCTTGCACGCCGGTCTCCTCCAGGGAGACCAGGTGAAAAGGCACACCCGACAGGAGCTGCCGTAGCTCCCGCGCCTTCCCCGGGTTCCGGGTTGCCAGGAGCAGCTTCGGCTTCAGGGCCTTGCTCCCCACTACTCCAGGGGCCCCCAGCGCTCCTCCAGCCGTCGCATGATACCGGCCATGGTGGTGTACTCCATCTCCTCCAGAGGCAGGCGGTGGGGTTCAAAGGGGCCGTGCTGCCGCAGATAGCCGGCTACCTGGCTGGCCTCACGGCGGGCCTCCTCAAAGGCAGGGTCGTCGAAGAGGTCCCGGGGGCCCACCAGCTTGCCGTTGGCGAGCTGGAAGCCTGCGGCGATGACCCGAGGAGGGCCGTCGAAGCGGCTGGGGTTGGCGTCCTTAAAAGGGCAGGGCATGAGAGGCCCGTGGTGGGAGCCCCGCATCCATCCCTCTACCATGAAGGGGTGCGAGAAGGGTTCCAGTACCTCACCGACGGCGGGGAAATTCCCCTGGCAACGGATTGCCATCACCGGGTCATCCTTGCCCACGTACCGTCCCGCCACCTCGGTGAGCCGCTCGGTGGAAGAGACAGCGGCGATGTCGCCGGTGGCCCGGCTGTACACCCGTTTGGCGGCGAATCGAGAGGGTGCGCCGAGGAACATCAGCAGGTCGTACACTTCCTCGGGGGCGTTCAGGGTGATCTTCTTGTGGTAGCGCACGTCGTGGATCTCGAAGGCGAAGCCCTTGTGGAGACTCTCGGCGATGACGAGGCCAGCGGTGTTGAAGGGGTCGGCAAAGGTCTTGTAGAGGGGCAGGTTCCAGGCGCCCGCTGAGGTCTTGTCCGCCATGAACACGAGGACCGGCTCCGAGGGCCGCTCCTCCATCTCCATCTCCGCTACACCGGGGCCCATGCCCCGCACGTTGCCAGAGAAGGCCTCGCTGAGCAGGTCCTGCCCCGCGCCGTAGAGCTTGAGTTCCTTGGCCACCTGGGTGCCCGCCAGAAAGACGTCCCAGGCCAGCTTGTGGATGTCGGGGTCCTCCTCGCCCCGCTGGTGGGTCATGATGAGCTGAAGGTCGTCGCCGCAGGCCATGACGTGGAAATCAACTAGGAGTCCCTTGTCTCTGGCCTCGCCCAGCATCTCGCGGGCCTTGTCCAGCAGGGCCGGATGGGAGCTGGAGTGGCCCACGTACCCTCCGACGTCTGCCTTGATGACACTGAGTGTCGTCTTCATGATTCCCTCCTCCCGTCAGGTAGAGCCCCAATATCTCGTGGGCTCTCCGTGGATCGACCTGGCCCGCCCAGGGCCCACTCCCAAATGGTGCCTCCCTAGTAGCCCCACGCGGGCTGGTATTCCCCGAAGACCTCCCGCAGCACCCCCATGGTCTCGCCCAGGGTAGCATAGGCCCGTACTGCCTCCGTTAGATAGGGCATCAGGTTCTCGTCGCCCCGCGCTGCCTGCTTCAGCTCCACCAGGCGTTGTCGTACCTCCCGGTTATCCCGCTCGCGGCGCATCTGGTTCAGCCGTTGCAGGTGCCACCGTTCCGCCTCCTCGTCCACCCTCAGCAGTGGTATGTCCAGGGCCTCGTCGGCGACGTACTCGTTGATCCCCACCACGGTGCGCTCTTTCCGGTCTAGCTCCTGCTGGTACCGGTAGGCGGCCTCGGCGATCTCCCGAACGAAGAAGCCGCTCTCGATGCACGGGAGCACGCCGCCCTGGTCCTCGATGCTGCGGAAGTAGGTGCGGGCCCCTTCCTCGACCTGGTTGGTGAGGCTCTCCACGAAGTAGCTGCCCCCCAGGGGGTCCACGGTGTCGGTCACC
>JBHIBI010000002.1:0-23229 GCA_046758985.1 Dehalococcoidia bacterium | reverse complement strand
GCGTGCGCACCTACGTGGCGGTGGACGGCGGCATGGGCGACAATATCCGCCCCGCCCTGTACGACGCCCGCTACGAGGCTGTGGTGGCCACCAAGCTGGACCGCCCCCTGACGGACACCGTGACCATCGCGGGCAAGTACTGCGAGTCCGGCGACGTCCTGGTGCGGGATATCCCCCTGCCATCGGTGGAGCCGGGGGACCTCATCGCCATCCCCACTACGGGTGCCTACTGCCTGGCTCTGGCCTCCAGCTACAACCTGGTGCCCCGTCCGGCGGTGGTGCTGGTAAAGGAGGGGCAGGCCCAGCTCATACGCAGGAGAGAGACCTACGACGACCTCCTGCGCGGAGACGTGGTCCCGCAATGACCGGAGGGGGAGAGCATAGGGCTGTGTGGGAGGTGCAAGGCCAGGAGAGGGCGGTGAAGGCCCTGGAGCGGGATCTCCGGCAGGGAAGGCTAGCGCACGCTTACCTCTTGGTGGGGCCACCCCACGTGGGCAAGGGCACCCTGGCCCTGAACCTGGCCCAGGCAGTCAACTGCCTGGCGCAGGCGGAGGAGCGACCCTGTGGCCGCTGCAGCCAGTGCACCCGCATCGCCTGGGGAAGACATGCAGACATCCAGGTTATCACGCTGGAGAGAGGGGAAGAGGTCCCTCGTAAGGAGATCGGCATCGATGTGGTGCGGGAGGTCCAGCAGATGGCCTTTCTGAAGCCCTATGAGGGCCAGCACCGCGTCTTCATCTTTGATGGGGCGGAGGAGCTGAGTGAGGAGGCTGCCAACTGTCTGCTGAAGACCCTGGAGGAGCCGCCGCCCCAGGTGCTGTTGGTGCTCCTCACGGCCCAGGAGGAGCGCCTGCTCCCCACCCTCCGTTCCCGCTGCCGCCGGCTGGAGCTTCGGCCTGTCCCCCAGGCACTGGTGGTCGAGGAGCTGATGAAGAGCCATCAGGTGGAGGAGGCCCAGGCCCACAGACTGGCCCGCCTCTCCAGGGGCTGCCTGGGCTGGGCGATCCAGGCGGCCCACAATCCAGAGTCCCTGGAGTGGCACCAGACCGAGGGAGAGCGTATCCTGGCGTTGCTGGAGAGCAGTCTGGAGGAGCGCTTCGGCTACGCCACCAAGCTGGCCAGCACCTTCTCTCGTAACCGCCACGAGGGGCGAGAGGTCCTGTATCTATGGCTCCGCTGGTGGCGAGACCTGCTGTTACTCCAAGAGGGTCTGGAGGAGCTTGTGGAGCATCCAGAGTGCCTGGAGAGCCTCCGTCGGCACGCAGCTCACTACACGCCCGGCCAGGTAATGACCTTCCTGCGGAGGGTCGAGGCTACCCTGGCGGCGCTGGACGATAACGCCAACGCCCGGCTGGCCCTAGAGGCACTACTGCTCAGCCTACCGGAGCGCCACGAAGGGGAAGCAGCGGTTAGATCCAGGGGATAAAGGGGCGCCACTCCTCCTGAATTGGCCGGTTCTGCAGGAGAGCGTAGCGGTTGAGGTAGGGCGCCCTGGGTTGGCGCAATAAGCGCATGCCCGCCTCCCGGGGGGTACGACCAGCCTTGCGGCGGTTGCAGGGAATGCAGGCGATGACCACGTTCTCCCAGGTGTGAGCCCCTCCCTGCCGCCGGGGAATGACGTGGTCCAGGGTCAGCTCCCGGCTCTCCCGGCCGCAGTACTGGCATCGGTGGCTGTCCCGCTGCAGGACCTCCTTGCGGGACAGCTTGCGCAGGGCTGGGGGACGCCTCACCAAAAAGACTAAGCGGATAACCGAGGGTATCGTCAGGGTAAGGAAGGGGGTATGAATCTCCCCACGGCCGTTCTGGAGCAGCTCAGCCTTCTCCTTGCCCAGCAGGACAACGGCCCGCCGCACGTTACAGACGTTGATGGGCTCGTAGTTGAGGTTCAGTACCAGGACCGGCGCATTCAGCATCTTGGGCCCATTATAGTCCTCTCCCAGGCTCTTGAGCTACCCCGGGTATTAACCTCCCTCGAACTCTCCAGGTAAGAGCCCCAGAAAGAGGTTGTAGTTATCCAGGAGGAAGGAGCCCAGGGAAGAGCTACGGATGGTACTCTCCAGCCCCAGAACAGGGAAAGAGGCCACCAGGGTGAGGAAGGTCGCCAGGATGGCCCCTACGATAGCCACCCAGAGGGCCATCCCCGCCGCCTGGTCCACCCAGCCCAGCATCAGACGGCGCAACAGACCCTTGACCATGCGGCTCACCACCACTGCCCCCACCATGACCCCCCCGAAGATGATGATGAAGGCGAGGACCTTGGCGCCGTTGTCGCTGGTTACGAAGAGATCGGTGACCTTGGCCACCGTCTCATAGCCTTGCCCCGCCAGGTAGATGCCCAGGGCGATGCCGACCAGGGTGACCACTACCCGGATGATCCCCAGCTTCCAGCCGACAAAGGCGGCCAGGGCCAGGAGGATGAGAATGAGGATGTCTATCCAGTTCATCGCAAAGCCCAACGAACATGGCTCAGTGTACCACAAGGAAGTGGGACTTCAAGACCTTGCGGAGCCTCCAGCGCACCTCCAGGAAGGCTACCAGCAGCAGGAGGCCCACCAGGAACCCCCCCACCACCTGGCTGGGCCAGTGGGCTCCCAGATACGGCCGGGAGAGGCCCATGAGGAGAACCAGCAGGACCAAGCCCATCTGTAGGGGTGCCCGGAGCCTCTCCCCCCGCACCCAGTGCCCCACCAGTAGGGCTAGCAGGCCGAAGAGGAGGACGGCATGGACGGCATGGCCGCTGGGAAATCCCGTCCCCTCAACCTGAACCGCCACCGTCACCAGGGCCTCCGAGGGGCGAGGCACCCCTACCAGGGCCTTAAGCCCCGGCACCAGCAGGGCCTCTAAAGCAAATAAGGGGAGAAGGAGAAGCCCTTCACGTAGTCCAGCGGCGGCCCAGAAGAGCAGGAACAGCACGGCTATCGAGACCACCGCCCCCCGGGTCTCCCCCAGGAAATCGAAGGCCTCGGCCAGGGCCGTTAGGCCCGGCCACCAGAGGGACTGCAGCCACCGGGTCAACTCCAGGTCACCGGGCAGTCGCTCCGCCAGGGCGGCCCAAATGGACAAGCCTGCCGTCAGGAGCAGCAACGCTCCGCCCAGGGCCAGCCGCTCCCGGCTCACCTTCCCACCCAACGAGCGAGGACTGCCCCTCTTCTCGGCTCCACCTCTCCTCCCTCTGAGACTCCGTCAGCGGAACAGGCGATGTCCCCGTTCCCTCTTGAGCAGGTGGTATAATTGCGCCAGGGTGAGCGGCAAGGTCAGGGTGGAGCATTGCAGACACCATCGACCATAGCGCTGGATGGTCCCGTGGCCGCCGGCAAAACGGCGGTGGGACGTCTGCTCTCCTCTCGCCTGGGCTACCGATTTCTGGACACCGGCTCCATGTACCGAGCCCTCACCTGGCTGGCCGTTCAAAAGGGGGTCGCTCCCCAGGATGAGCAGGCCCTCATCCACCTGGCCCATCAGGCAAGTATACAGGTATCCCAGAGGAATGGTGAAGAGCAGGTGTACGTGGATGGGGCGGAGGTGACGCAGGAGCTACGACAGCCAGAGGTGGAGCAGCGAGTCTCGCTGGTGTCGCGCATCCCCGGGGTACGTGAGGCGATGGTGCGGCTCCAGCAGGCCCTCGCCCAGGGGGGGAGGATCGTCATGTCAGGTCGCGACATCGGGACGGTGGTGCTGCCGGATGCCGAGCTCAAGTGCTTCCTGGTGGCCTCGCCCGAGGAGCGGGCACGCCGCCGCCATCGCGAGCTCCGGGAACAGGGCTACCAGGTGAGCTACCAGCAGGTGCTGCAGGAGCTGCTCGACCGGGACCGGTTGGACTCGGAGCGGGCCTACTCCCCCCTGCGTCCCGCCCCCGACGCCTGCCTCCTGGACACCGACGGCATCAGCGTGGAGCAGGTAGTGGAGAAGATCCTGTCGCTGATCGAGGGAGGGAATGGGGATCGTCTATAGCACCTCCAAGCTGCTCGCCCGGGCCGATTTTCGGGTCCTGGCCCGCTGGAGGGTGGAGGGCCAGGAGGCCGTCCCGCCCAGGGGGCCCCTGCTGGTGGTCTCCAACCACCTGAGCAACGCCGACCCTCCCCTGCTCATCGCCAGCCTGCCGCGGCGCATCTCCTTCATGGCCAAGCGGGGTCTCTTCACCAAGCCCGTAGTGGGCTTCCTCCTGCGGGCCCTGGGCTCTTACCCCCTGGACCGCAATAGCCGGGACCGGGGGGCGCTCAAGTGGACCCTCCAGTTGCTCCAGGAGGAAAAGGCGGTGACCATCTTCCCCGAGGGCACCCGTAGCCCTGGGGGGCTGCGCCAGGGCCACCCCGGGGTAGCCTACCTGGCCCTCAAGTCCATGGCCCCCATCCTGCCCGTGGCCGTCACGGGCACCGAGAGCATCGGCCCCCTCTGGCGGGTCCCCCTGCCCCTGTGCTCCATGAAGGTGAGCATCGGCCTGCCCTTCTCCCTCCCCACCATCGAGGGAGAGCTGACCCGGCCCCTGCTCCAGCATCTCACCGACCTGATCATGCAGCGGATAGCCATGCTGCTGCCCGAGTCCTACCGCGGCTACTACCGTACCCAGCCGTCTCAGGTCTCGGAGCGTCCCAGCTCTTAAGGGAAGGGGCTACGAGATGCAGCAGAGCTCCCGGTTCGGCATCTACCTGAACCTCCAGAGAGGAGAGGCAGTGCGGATCAACTCCCCCTACTGGTTTCCCCAGGGCCCCGACTGGGTGTACCTCACACCCGAGGTCAACGCCACCCTGCTCCAGATACGAGAGCTGGCCAAGGCAAAGGGGTTGGTGCCCAACCCCGAAGCCATCACCTGGGGCTCTATTCCCCTGCGGGATGCGTAGCCCTCTGACCCTCCTCCAGACGAGGGCGCAAGACGACCCCCTTCTTCCTGGTGGTCTGCCAGGAACCGGACAGCCCTCACCGCCGAAAGGAGTTGAGATAGCCGATGCCCAGTGAGACCTTCTCCTTCGGGAGGTTAGGCCGGCCCGTTATCCGGGAACTGCTGGAGCAGCGAGAGGAGTCCCTCTCGCCCTTCGCCACCCGCTCGCGGCAGTCCCGGGGAAGGGAGAGGCCCGAGGAGCCCAGCGACCTGCGGACCGAGTTCCAGCGGGACCGGGACCGGATCATCCATACCAACGCCTTCCGGCGGCTCAAGCACAAGACCCAGGTCCTCATCGCTCCTACGGGGGACCACTATGTGACTCGCCTCACCCACACCCTGGAGGTGGCCCAGATCGCCCGCACCATCACCCGGGCTCTCAACCTGAGCGAGGACCTGGTGGAGGCCACCGGCCTGGGCCACGACCTGGGCCATACCCCCTTTGGCCATCTGGGAGAGCAGACCCTGAACCAGCTCTACCCGGAGGGCTTCGCCCACAGCGCCCAAAGCCTGCGGGTGGTGGAGCTGCTGGAGAAGAACGGCCAGGGGCTGAACCTCACCTGGGAGGTGCGGCAGGGCATCCTCTTCCACTCCAAGCCCCGGACCGACCTCCTGGAGCTGGAGAAGGAGACCCCGGCGCTGACCCTGGAGGCCCAGGTGGTGCGCATCGCCGACGCGGTGGCCTACCTGAGCCACGACATCAACGACGCCATCCGGGCGGGGCTCCTGACCGAGAAGGGGCTGCCATCCGAGGTGAGGGAGCATCTGGGCATCCGCCACTCCCAGCGCATCAACAGCATGGTATGGGACATCGTGGAGGCCTCCTGGCCCGCCAGTGGTGCCGTGGAGCTGGCCAAGGGCCAGCGGCCCAGCATCACCATGAGCCCCACCCTTCGGCAGGTGACCAACACCCTGCGGGAGTTCCTCTTCCAGCGGGTGTACCTCCCCGCGGGAGAGGGTGCCGCAGGCCAGCGGGCCCGGGAGGTGGTCCACCTCCTCTACCGTCACCTCTGCCAGCACCCGGAGCAGGTGCCCCCGGAGTTCTTCCGGCCAGGGGAGACGGCGGAACGGGCGGTGGTGGACTACCTGGCCGGCATGACCGACAACTTCGCCCTGCGCACCGCCGAGGGCATCCAGCCCGGCATCAGTCAGGGCGTTTTTCAGTGGTTGTTGTAGGGCCCACGGTGTAGAATAAGGACAACGAGGCAGGGAACTATCAGTGCCAACCGCTGAGATAGTGAGTGCATCATGACCGTAGTGGATGACATCAAGGCACGCCTAGACATCGTGGACGTGGTCTCCTCCTTCGTCAACCTCCAGAAGTCGGGGAGGAACTTCCGAGCCCTCTGCCCTTTCCACCCGGAGAAGACCCCCTCCTTCTTCGTGTTCCCCGAGCGCCAGAGCTGGCGATGCTTCGGCGCCTGCGCCACGGGGGGCGACCTGTTCTCCTTCGTGATAAAGATGGAAAACCTGGAGTTCGCCGAGGCGCTGAGACGGCTGGCCCAGCAGTCGGGGGTCTCCTTGCCCACCCCCCGCCAGCGGCCCACCGATGATACCCTCCACCAGGTCAACGAGGCGGCCCGGCGGTTCTTCTGCCAGCTCCTGGCCTCCCCTGAGGGTATCGAGGCTAGGGCCTATCTGGAGCGGCGGGGCTTTACCCCCGAGACCATCGAGCGGTTTCAGCTCGGGCTGAGCCCCAGGGATGGCCAGGCCCTCAAGAGCCACCTGCTGGCCCAGGGCTCCACCGAGGCCCAGCTCGCCAGCGCTGGCGTGGTGACCCAGCGAGAGGGGGGAGGGTGGCAGGACCTCCTCCGAGGCCGCCTGGTCTTTCCCCTGCGCGACGGTGAGGGACGCCTGGTCGGCTTCGCCGGCCGCGCCCTGGACGACTCCCAACCCAAGTACCTCAATAGCCCCCAGACCCCCCTCTTTCAAAAGGGCCACCTGCTCTACGGCCTCCACCTGGCCCGTGACGGCATCAAACAGCGGGGAGCGGCGGTGGTCGTAGAGGGCTACACCGACGTGCTGATGGCCCACCAGTACGGCTACACCCACGTGGTGGCCTCCATGGGCACTGCCCTCACCGAGCACCAGGTTGCCCTCCTCCGGGGCCTAGCCGGCACGGTGGTGCTGGCCCTGGACCCCGACGCAGCAGGCCAGGAGGCGACGCTGCGCAGCCTGGAGTCTTCCTGGCGGGTGTTCCAACGCCGCGCCGTAGCCCGGGTCCGGGGCACCACCCTGTACGAGCGCCCACAGGTCCCTACCCTCAAGGTGGCCCTGCTTCCCCCAGGACAGGACCCCGACCAGCTCATCCACGAGAGGACTCAGGAGTGGGAACGCCTGCTCTCCGAGGCGCTGCTCCTAGAGGACTACCTCTTTGAGGTCTTGCCAGCACGGATGAACCTGGACCTGAACACCGTGGAGGGTAAGCGAGAGCTGTTTCACCGACTGTCGCCCTTCATCAGCCTGGCCGTTGACTTCGTGGAGCAGGACCACTACCTCACCCGGCTGGCAGGGCTCCTGGGGGTGTCCAAACAGGACCTGAAGGCCGAGATGCGCCGCACACCCCAGGCCCAGCCCTTCAGGCCCACCACCAGGGCCCCCACCTCCGTCTTCCAGAAGGCCCAGCACGACCCCCTGGAGGAGTATTGCCTAGCCCTCTTGTTCCGCTACCCCGACCTGGCCCAGCTAGCCGGGGAGATGGCGCCAGAGTACCTGCTCAGGCCAGAGAACCGGGCCCTCTTTACGGAATGGACTAAATGTTCTACAATAGAGATGCTGAAGGAACGTCTGGATGTGGTGCTCTCCGAGCACCTGAGCTATCTGCTGCAAAAGAGCCTCCCTCCCGCGGACTACACGGAGCGGGAGCAGGCCTTCGGGTACTGCCTGCGCCGGCTGGAGGAGCGCTACCTGAAAGAGGTCAAGGTTGAGGAGGAGCTTCGGCTGGCCCAGGCCCCCCCAGAGGAACAATACCTCCACGAGCCTGAGTCTCTGGAGGTCAATGAGCGTTTGCGGCGTCTCTTCCTTCAGCAGGTGCAGTAAGGGATAGATAAGCATGACGCAAAAGCCAGAAAACCCGGAAGACTTTCTCTCCAAGCTCGAGGCACGCCAGGAGCTCCTGGAAGAGGCGTTCCAGAGGAGGGCCGGAGAGGTCGCCTCCCCCGCGGAGGAGGCCGTTGGCTCTGGGGTCACCGAGGTGGAGAGCGAGGCCGAGGAGCCCGAGCCCGAAGAGGAGGAGGCCGGCCCGGAGGCTGAGGAGGAGCTGGAGTGGGAGGAGGCCGAAGGCGCCGAGGTCCTGGACGACCCGGTGCGCATGTACCTCCGGGAGATCGGACGCGTCTCCCTCCTGATCTCCCGGGACGAACGCAACCTGGCCCACAAAATGGAGGGCAGTAAGCATATCCTGCGCCTGGAGCGGGACCTGCAGGAGGAGTACGGGCGCTTGCCCACCGCCAGCGAAGTCACCCTCGTCCTCCTGAAGCGCCTCAGCACCACGACGCCGCTGGTACGAGCCCTGGCAGGGACCCTGGGCCTCTCTGGCACCCTGACCATCTCCCAGATCAACTCCCATCCCAAGATCCGTAGCACCCTCGATGGTGTGCTGGACCTGGAGCTGACCACCAAGCTGGCCCAGGCCTGGGACAGTCCTCCAGAGAGTGTGGCGAAGCAACTGGTCCACCTCTCCCTGGATAGCTGGCTAATTCCCATCGAGGCCATTGACGCCCTGGAGGACTGTACCCTGGAGCAACTGGCGGAGGTGCTGGACTCGGGGGAAGCGTGGCACAGGTTACAGCCCATGGAGTTCCTCTTCCGGGCCCACCTGAATCGGATCAAGGAGGAGGGCAACCGCGCTCAGCGCCACCTCACCGTGGCCAACCTCCGCCTGGTGGTCAGCGTGGCCAAGAAGTACATCGGCCGGGGCATGTCCCTGCTGGACCTCATCCAGGAGGGGAACATCGGCCTCATCCGGGCGGTGGAGAAGTTCGACTACCGTAAGGGATACAAGTTCAGTACCTACGCCACCTGGTGGATCCGCCAGGCTATCACCCGGGCCATCGCCGACCAGGCCAGAACGATCCGCATTCCGGTGCACATGGTGGAGACCATCAACAAGCTCATGCGGGAACACCGCCGTAAGCTCCAGGAGCTGGGCCGCGAGCCCACGCCCCAGGAGATCGGCGACTCTATGGGCCTGCCCCCCGAGAAGGTGGAGGAGATCCTCAAAATCTCCCAGGAGCCCGTCTCCCTGGAGACGCCCATCGGCGAGGAGGAGGACAGCCACCTGGGCGACTTCATCGAGGACCGCAGCGCCCCCGCTCCCCCTGACGCTGCCTCCTTCCAACTCCTCAAGGAGCAGATCATGGATGTGCTGGACACGCTGACGGAGCGGGAACGCCGGGTCCTGGAGCTGCGCTTCGGCCTCACGGACGGGCGCAGCCGCACCCTGGAGGAGGTGGGCCAGGAGTTCGGCGTCACCCGAGAGCGCATCCGGCAGATTGAGGCCAAGGCCCTGCGCAAGCTGCGCCACCCCACCCGCTCCCGCAGGCTTCGCGACTTCCTGGAATAGCCGCACCTTTCCTCCAGCGGAAGCCACCAGGCGAGGCTATGACCGTTCCCAAGTGCAT
Source organism: Dehalococcoidia bacterium (assembly GCA_046758985.1). Classification (GTDB taxonomy): domain Bacteria; phylum Chloroflexota; class Dehalococcoidia; order Lucifugimonadales; family JBHIBI01; genus JBHIBI01. The sequence goes on along the minus strand of JBHIBI010000002.1, from coordinate 13,731 downwards.
GAGCACCCAGCACCCCGACAATGTGGCCACGCCACCCTACGCTGTGGAAGGCGTCCTCAAAGGGGAGGGGGAGATCCAGGAGGCGGTGGAGGTCTTCCAGCTGGGCTGCGATGAGCAGTTGTGGGACTCTGAGGGCAAGGACGTGGACCACGCGGTGGTCCACAAGCTCCTGGGAGGCTTTCCCCAGTTCTTCCGCCAGCACACCCTGGGCCGCGACTGCTTCCTCACCCTGCGGGTCCCTAACCCCGCCATCGAGCAGGAGATGCGCAAGACCCTGCTGGAGTCCCTGGAGGGGATCCCTGGCGCTTGGGACATCGCCTCAGAGTTCTACGGCGACGGGGTGGCTCCTCCCATCCAGGAGGTGATCCTCCCCTTCACCACCTCCGCCGAGGAGGTCAACCGCATCTACGCCTACTACACCCGCTATGTGGTAGGCCGGGCGGAGGAGCCTTTGCTGGGGGACTACCGGGTGGGAGACTGGCTAGGTCCGGTGCACCCCCAGCGTATCGGCGTCATTCCCCTCATTGAGGACCTGGACCACCTGCTGGTAGCGGACGCCATCGTGGCGGAGTACCTTCGGGACAAGGAGCTCCCCTACCAGCGGGTCTTCCTGGCCCGCAGCGACCCCGCCCTCAACTACGGCGTGGTGGCCACCGAGCTGATGCTGAAGCTCGCCCTCCAGCGGCTGTCCCGCCTGGAGGGCCAGGTAGGCATTCCTCTGTACCCTATCATCGGCGCGGGCTCCTCGCCCTTCCGGGGCAACCTTACCCCGGTGAACCTGGACCGTTGCTTCCAGGAGTACCCCAGCGCCCACACCTTCACCATCCAGTCGGCCTTCAAGTACGACCACCCGCCCGAGGTCGTACGGCAGGCCATCGCCCGCATCCGGCAGCGTGAGCGGGGCGAACCCGTCCCCATCGATGAAGAGCGGGCGCAGAAGATGCTGGCCCGCTACGCTGCCGAGTACCGCCGCTGCCTGCGGAGGCTGTCGCCCGTGGTGGCCCAGATGGCCGGGCTCACGCCGCAGCGCCGTGAGCGGAAGCTGCACATCGGGCTCTTTGGCTACTCCCGGGCCCTAGAGCCCGACGAGGCGGGACAGGACACCATCCGCCTGCCCCGGGCCATCGAGTTCTGTAGCAGCCTGTATGCCTTGGGGCTGCCTCCCGAGCTGCTGGGTCTGGCGGCCCTCCGTGCCCAAGACCTCCCCTTCCTGCGAGAGGCGTACCCCAGCCTGGAGCAGGACCTGGCCGACGCCCTGCGCTTTGCCAGCCGGCAGGCGGTGCAGCGCTACCTGGGCAGGGAGTATGTACGTCTGCTCACCCGGTTTCAGCAGGGAGTGGACCTGGTACACGAGGGCCTGACCGCAGCGGTGCGGGCCAGCCTGGAGTCGCGTCCCGCTGACTACACCCAGCGCTATCTTCTCGAGGCCGCCCGCCTGCGAAACTTCCTGGGATAGCATCCCGAAGATGTGAAGGCCATGGATGACATCGATTCCACTGCATCAGAGCCGAGGAGCCAGGCCTTAGACAGCACCCAGCGGGGCATGTGGGCCGTCAAGGTCTCCTTCGTGGGCCTTCTGGCCACCGCCACGTTCCAGGCGGTGGTGGTGGCCTTCAGCGGCAGCGCTGCCCTGCTGGCCGACACCATCCATAACTTCGCCGACGCCACCAGCGCCATCCCCCTGTGGATCGCCTTTGCCCTGAGCCGGCGTCGGGAGACCCGGCAGTACACCTACGGCTATCACCGTGCCGAGGACCTGGCAGGTGTGCTCATTCTGCTGTTCATCGCCGCCAGCGCCGTCTTCGCTGGCTTCGAGTCAGTGCGCAAGCTGCTCAGCGGGGAGACGCCGCGGTACCTGGGCTGGGCCCTCGGGGCTGGCGCAGTAGGGTTCCTCGGCAACGAGGCCGTGGCCCAGTTCCGTATCCGGGTGGGCAAACGGATCGGGAGCGCGGCCCTGGTAGCCGACGGCCACCACGCTCGCACCGACGGGCTCACCTCCCTGGCCGTTGTCCTGGGACTCATCGGGGTCTTGCTAGGCTTTCCCATCGCCGACCCCATCGTAGGGCTGGTCATCACGGCCGTCATCGTGGTTGTCCTGGTACGGGAGGCTGGGCCCCTGGTGCTGAGCCGCATCCTGGACCGGGTGGACCCCCAGTTGGTCGAGGAGATCGAAAGGGTGGCCCGCAATATCCCAGGCGTCCTCCATACCCACCACGTGCGTGCCCGCTGGATAGGCCACCTGCTGGTGGCGGAGCTGTGCATCAGCGTGGACGGCCAGTTGACGGTGGCCCAGGGACACCAGATAGCGGAGCAGGTCCAGCACCAGATGCTCCACGGCGTCCCCATGCTGTACCGCTGCTCGGTGCACGTGGACCCCCTGGAGACGGGGGAGAGCCTCCACACCGCCACGGCCCACCACTACCCCGAGCACCAGCGGGGACACACCAGCGAAACCCCGTAACACCCCCAGAGAGGAGACTGTATCCCATGCCTGAGGCCCCCGACCTCCAGGTGGTCAAAGAGGTGCTCCAGCGACGCCTGGTGGGCCAGCGGGTGACCGCTGCCCAGGTGCTCAACGCCATTGTCCTGCGCTCCCTGGCGGTCCAGGACTTCCCTGTCGACATCGTTCGCAGAGAGCTCACTGCCGTCCAGCGCAAGGGAAAGTTCCTGCTGCTTGAGCTCTCTGCGAAGCGGTCGCTGGTCATCAACCCCATGCTCACTGGTGCGCTGCGGGTCTGCCCGCCCGGGGAACGGCTGCTGAAGCAAGTGGCCCTGATCCTGAGTCTCGACAGCGGGGAGCAGCTCCGCTACCTCGACGAGACCCAGATGGGCAAGGTGTTTTACGTCACGCCGGAGCAGCTCGGCGCCATCCCCGGCCTGGCGCAACTGGGTCCCGACGTGCTCGACGAGCCCATCTCCTTCGAGGAGTACTGTGCCCGGCTACGGCGGTTCCACGGCGAGATCAAGGGGATCCTCACCCGTGGGGGCCTGGTCAGCGGCATCGGCAACGCCTACGCCGACGAGATCCTCTTCGACGCCAGGCTCTACCCATTCCGCAAGCGGCGCACCCTCTCTAGGGAGGAGATGAGCCGCCTCTACGATGCCACCTACCGGGTGCCCCAGGAAGCGGTGCAGGTGCTCCGGGAACGTATGGGCGAGGAGACCCACCTGAAGGTGCGGGACTTCCTCCAGGCGCACAACAAGGGTACCCAGCCCTGCCCCCGATGTGGCGGGCACCTGACCACCATCGGGGCCAACCAGCGCATCACCACCTACTGCCGCCGCTGCCAGCCGGGGATGCTGCTCCAGCGGTAGAGGCCCGGCAGGCTCCTACCGGAACATCTCCAAAAGACCCCGACCCTTCCGGATGGTGAGCTGCTTCATCAGCTTCTGGGTCTGGCGGAACTGGTTCAGGAGCTGGTTCACATCCTGAGGGGTGGTACCGCTGCCCCGGGCGATGCGCTGCCTGCGACTGCCGTCCAGGATATCGGGATGGCGCCGCTCCCGGGGCGTCATCGAACGGATGATGGCCTCGATCTTCACCAATTGCCGCTCATCGGTGGCCTCCTGGGGCAGGCGACCCTTGAGAGTGGAGAAGCCGGGCACCATCTCCAGCACCTGCTCCAGGGGGCCCATCTTCTTCAGGCTCTGGAGCTGCTCCAGGAAGTCCTCCAAGTCGAAGGTGGCCCGCTGCATCTTCTTCTCCAGCTCCCGGGCACGCTCCTGGTCTACCGTCTGCTGGGCCCGCTCCACCAGGGAGACCACATCTCCCATGCCCAGGATGCGGGAGGCCAGCCGGTCGGGGTAGTGGGGCTCCAGGGCATCGGTCTTCTCCCCCACACCGATGAACTTGATGGGGACGCCGGTGACCTGTGTCACCGAGAGGGCGGCACCACCCCGGGCATCGCCGTCCATCTTGGTGAGAATCAGGCCGGTGAGCCCCACCCGCTGGTGGAACTCTTGGGCAGCCCGGACGGCGTCCTGGCCCATCATGGCGTCCACCACCAGCAGGATCTCCTGGGGCGAGACGGTCCCCTTCAGCTCCTCCAGCTCTCGCATCAGCGCCTCGTCGATATGCAGGCGGCCCCCCGTGTCCAGGATGGCCCAGTGGACGCCCAGCTCCCTAGCCTTGTGGAGCCCCGCCCGGGCCACCTTCACCGCAGTCGAGGAGGTATCCTCCTGGTAGGTGGGGATGTCCAACTGCCTCCCCAGGGTCACCAGTTGCTCAATGGCGGCGGGACGGCGCAGGTCGGCAGCCACCAGCAGGGCGTGCTGTCCCTGGCGGCGCAGGTGCAGGGCCAGCTTGGCAGCGGTGGTGGTCTTGCCCGAGCCCTGGAGACCCACCAGCATCACCACGCTCGGCACCTGGGAAGCGGCGGCAAGCCTCTGGTCCCCGCCGCTGAGGATGGCGGTCAGTTCGTCGTACACGATCTTGACCACCTGCTGACCAGGGTCAATGCCCTCCAGCACTTCGCGGCCAAGGGCCCTCTCCCGCACCCGGTTGGTGAACTCCCGGGCTACCCGGAAGTGGACGTCGGCCTCCAGGAGGGCCAACCGCACCTCCCGCAGCGCCTCCTCCACATCCTTCTCGGTGAGGCGGCCCTTGCCCCGCAGGCGGCCCAGCACGCCCGTCAGTTTTTCCGTCAGGGCCTCGAACATGGGATACGCTCCTTTTCGCTGTCTCGATTGTAGGGGAGGTCCTGGAACGGGTCAAGCCAGGTGCAAGCCCCACCTTCCCCCTCCATCGGCGCAGTTGCTATACTACGGGCAACCCATCAATGGGAAGATAGGATGATCCCCCTGAGGCTCTCGCTGCGCAACTTCCTCTGCTACCGGGATAATGCCCCCACCCTGGAGCTGGAGGATGTGCACCTGGCCTGCCTGTGTGGCCCCAACGGCCACGGCAAGTCGGCGCTGCTGGATGCCATCTGCTGGGCCCTGTGGGGCCAGGCCCGGGGGAAGTCCCAGGACGAGTTAGTCCACCAGGGCCAGGAGGAGATGCTGGTGGAGCTGGAGTTCCTGGCTCGAGGCCAGCGGTACCGGGTCATCCGCCGCCACGCCAGGCCCCGTCGCTCGCGCCAGGGGACCACCGACCTCCAGCTCCACGTCCAGGCCAACGGCGGCTTCCACGCCATCACCGGCAACACCATCCGGGAGACCGAGGCCCGCATCCGCGACCTCCTGGGCATGGACTACGAGACCTTCATCAATAGCGCCTTCCTGCTCCAGGGCCGGGCCGACGAGTTCACCACCAAGCGCCCCGCGGAGCGGAAGGAGGTGCTGGGCAAGATCCTGGGACTCTCCCTCTACGACCGACTGGAGGACCGGGCCAAGGGGCAGGCCCGGGAGACGGAGGATCAGGCCCGGGTCCTGGAAGCCCAGATCCAGCAGGGGGAGCAGGAGGTAGCGCGCAAGGGCGAGTACCAGGCGGCCCTCCAGGAGACGCAGCAGGCCCTGGAGCAGGTGACGGGCCAGCTCAAGGCCCAGACGACGGAGACGGAGGCCCTTCGCCTGCGTGCCCAAGAGCTGGAACGCCTCCAGCAGGAGGCCAGGAGGCTGGAGGAGCGCCTTCCCGCCATCGAAGAGGAGGCACGGCAACTCCAGAGCCAGGCCTCCGTCTCTCAGCAGCGCATCCAGGAGTACGAGGCGCTGCTGGCACAACAGCAGGAGGTGCGAGCGGGGTATCAGCGCCTCACCACCCTGCGAGAGCAGTACGAGGCGCTGAACCAGGCCCTGGCCCAGGTGAATGCCCTGGCTCAGCGGCGGGCCTCCCTGGAACAGGTGGTGGCCCAGGCCCGCACCAAGCTGGAGGTGGAGCAGGATACCCTCCAGCGGCGGGTGGAGGAGGAGCTGCGGCCCCGGGCCCTCACGGTGCCCACCCTTGAGGAAGAGCGGAGGCGCTTAAGGCAGCAGCAAGAGGAACTGGCTGCCCAGGAGGGGCAGGTCAAGGAGCAACGTTCACGGCTCCAAGAGCTCCTGGGCCAGATCCAGCGCCTCCAGGCTCTCACCGAGCAGTTGAAAACCGAGGGCCTGGAGGTGCGGGCCAAGCTGGACCTCCTGGAGCACACCCACGACGGCGCCCGTTGCCCCCTGTGCAACACCGAGCTGGGCCTGGAGGGCCGTCAGCGCCTGGCCCAGAGCTACCAGACCCTCATCCAGGAGCGCCGCAACGCCTACCGCGAGAACGAGGCCTCGTTGCAACGCCTGGACACGGAGCGGCAGGCCCAAGAGGCCCTGCTTGCCCGGCTGGAGCAGAGCCACCTCCAGGCCCAGCAGGAGCTCCAGGAGCGGGCAACGACCCTGGAGCGAGACCTCGAGGAGGCTCAGCAGATCCAGCAGCTCCTCCAAGAGGTGGAGGCCCGCCTGGAGAGACTGGGGCGGCAGTTGCAGGAGAAGGGTTACGCCCCGGAGGAGCAGGGCACCCTGAACGAGCTGGAGAGCCAACTGGCCGCCCTGAGCTACGACCCGGAGGTCCACCAACAGGTGCGGCAGGAGCTGGAGCAGCACCAGCCCTTCGAGGAGCGGCACCGGCTGCTAGAGCAGGCCACGGCCAGCCTGCCCGGGGAGCGGGAGACCCTGGCCAGCCTACAGGCCATGGCCCGCCGGCGGGAGCAGGAGCTTCAGGAGGCCGGGACGCGGCTGGAGGAGGCGGGCCGCCAGCTCCAAGAGCTGCCCGGGCTGATGCAACGCCTCAGCCAGGCCCAGGAGAGCCAGCGAGCCCTGGAGGTGCAACGGGAAGAGCTCCAGCGCCAGCAAGGGGCCCTGGAGGAGGAGATGCGGCGCTGCCAGGAGCTGGAACGGGAGGTGGCCGCCCGGAAGCGGGAGTTGCGCCGGGTCCAGGACGAACGGGCCATCTACCAGACCCTGGCCCAAGCCTTCGGCAAGAAGGGAGTCCAGGCCATGCTCATCGAGGCGGTGCTGCCCGAGCTGGAGGATGAGGCCAACCTCCTCCTGGGCCGCATGACCGACAACCGGATGCACCTGAAGCTGGAGACCCAGCGGGAGCGCCGCAGCCAGAAGGGGGAGCCCATCGAGACCCTGGAGATCCAGATCGCCGACGAGCTGGGCAGCCGCAGCTACGAGCTGTTCAGCGGCGGCGAGGCCTTCCGCATCAACCTGGCCCTGCGCATCGCCCTCTCCAAGATCCTGGCCCGTCGCAAGGGGGCGCCCCTGCCCACCCTGTTCATCGACGAGGGCTTCGGCACCCAGGATGCCCCTGGCCGAGAGCGCGTCCTGGAGGTGATCCGGGCCATCGAGGACGACTTCGAGAAGCTCATCGTCATTACCCACCTGGACGAGGTGAAGGAGGCCTTCCCCGTGCGCATCGAGGTACAGAAAACCGAGCGAGGCTCTACCTTCTGGATGAGCTGAGGCTCCGGCCCGGGGGAAGCCCTTACAGCTCGAACTCCTTCAGGTCAGGTGCCAAGAGCAGACGCGGCCCCGTTAGCTCCTGAATCTCCTCCACCGTCCAGCTGGGGGCGTACTCCCGCAGCACCAGCCCCTGGGGCGTCACCTCCAGGACTGCCAGGTCGGTGACCACCAGGTTGACACACCGGCTCCCCGTCAAGGGGTAGGTACACTCCCGGACCACCTTGGGGGTGCCGACCTTGTCCGTGTGCTCCATGGCAACGATGACTCGCTTGGCCCCTGCCGCCAGGTCCATGGCCCCACCGATATTGCCCACTCCCCGCTCGGGGAGCATCCAGTTGGCCAGGTCGCCCCGCTCTGAGACCTGCAAGGCCCCCAGCACCGTCACGTCCACATGGCCGCCGCGGATCATGGAGAAGGCGTCGGCAGAGTGGAAGCAGGCCATGCCGGGCACCGGTTGGAGGAACTGGCCCCCGGCGTTGATCAGGTCCACGTCCTCAAAGCCGGGATCGGCCAGAGGGCCGCAGTTGAGGACCCCGCTCTCGCTGTGGTAGATGACGCTCCGGCCCTCGGGCACGAAGTTGGAGACCAGGGTGGGGATGCCGATGCCCAGATTGACATAGGCCCCATCGGGCAATTCCTTAGCCACCCGCATGGCGATGACCTCCCGGTCCAGGCGCTCTTTCAACATGTCTCGCCTCTCCCTCCGTCAGCTACAACTACGCGGAAGCGGTGGGTATCGCCGGCAGATCGGGGGAACGCTGCACGATGCGCTGCACAAAGATACCCGGCGTGATAATCTCCTCGGGGTCCAACTGGCCCGGCTCCACGATCTCGTCCACCTCGGCCACCGTCACCCACGCCGCTGGAGCCATCACCCCGTTGAAGTTGCGGGAGCTACCCTTATAGGTCAGGTTGCCCCTGGTGTCGGCCTTATGGGCTCGAATCAGGGCGTAGTCGGCCCTGATGGCGTACTCCAGCAGGTACACCCGCCCATCGATCTCCCGCGTCTCCTTCCCCTGGGCGATGGGCGTGCCCACGCCGGTGGGGGTGTAGAAGGCAGCGATGCCGAAGCCCCCGGCCCGGATGCGCTCCGCCAGGGTACCCTGGGGTACCACCTCCAACTCCGCCTCACCACGGCCGTAGGCCCGCTCAAAGGCGGTGGGCCGTGATGGACGGGGCGAGACAGGGAAGGAGGCGATGACCTTCTTCACCTGCCCGTTGTCCACCAGCACGCTGTGATCCACCGGCGTCACCCCCGGCGGGGCCCCAAAGCTCACGACGGTGGCGATGCCCGCGGTGTTGCTCACGATGGTCAGCCCCTTGGCACCCTGGTCACGCAGGGCCAGAATCAGGTAGTGGGGCATGCCACCCACGCCACCGAAACCATCCAGCAGCACCACGGCACCATCGGGGACGTCCTTCACCGCCTCGGCAAAGCTGGGATAGTCCTGGGACGGCAGAGGCTCGGGCTCAGGCAGGTCGAACCCCATCTCACGGATGTCCCGGCTCACGATCAAAGGGGGCTCGGTGAGGGCCTGCACCTCCTCCACGGACCAACCGGGGGCCAGCTCATCCAGCACCAGCCCTTCAGAGGTCACCGAGAGCAAGGCCAGGTCAGTGAAGAGCTTGGTCACGCAACCCTTGCCCGTGAGGGGATAGGTGCACTCCTTGACCAGCTTGGGAGCGCCCTCTCGGGTGGTATGGGACATCATCACGAACACCTGCCCGGCCCCCTGACAGAGGTCAACGGCGCCGCCGGGGCTGCCCAGACCTGCCGTGGGGGGCATCCAGTTGGCCAGGTCGCCCCGCTCCGAGACCTGGAAGGCCCCCAGCACGGCCACGTCAATGTAGCCCCCACGGACGGCACCAAAGGAGTCGGCGTGGTGGACGATGGCCGCCCCTGGCACCAGGGTGACCAGGTCCCCGCCCGCGCTGACCAGGTTGGTGTCCTCCTGGCCCGACGGTGGAGGAGGCCCGTAGCCCAGGACCCCGCTCTCGGCGTGGAGGAAGATGTCGCGGTTCGGGGTGAGCACCTTGGCCACCTGGGTGGGCAGGCCAATGCCTAGGTTCACCACCCAGCCCGGGCGCAGCTCCCGCACCACCCGCCGGGCCATCAGCTCGGGAGCTAACCTATCCTTCATCCTGTCCACCTCGGCGCTCAATCACCACGTGACCTGCCCGGTCTTTGAGGGCCTCCACGAACCGGTCCATCTCCAGGGGACTGATGGTGAGCCCCCGGCCCCCGCCACCGCTGAACTCCAGCACGAGACCGTGATAGGAGAGAAAGGCACTCCGGGAGCGGGGCCCTCCCGCAACGCTGGAGGGCCCTCGTTTGGGATCCATGTAGTGCACACGAGCGATCTGCTCGTAGGGGTAACGCCGGCGGACAAGGCCTTGGACTACCACCAGCTCCGAGTCCCTCAGCTCATACCAGGTCCAGAAGGTACGCAGCAGGTGCCAGAGGGCAAGGGCCAGGACTGCCCAGGAAAGAAGGAGAAGATCGCTGAAGAACCATATCCCCACGGCGATGACGAGGGCGAACAGGGCCCCGGGCCACACCAGCCACCAGTCCCGCCGGATCGCAAACCGCTCTACCGCCATGGAGCCCCCTATCCCCTACCGAGCACCACGATCCGGTTAACGTAGATGCCCGGTGTGATCACCCGTTCCGGGTCCAAGCCCCCTGGCTCCACCAGCTCATCCACCTCCACCACGCTCACCCTGGCGGCCATGGCCATGAGGGGGTTGTGGTTCCGCTGGGTACGACGGTAGACCAGGTTCCCCAGGGTATCCGCCTTCCAGGCCCGGAGCAGAGCGAAGTCGGCCCGCAGGGGCGGCTCGTAGAGGTACTCCTCTCCGTCTATAAAGCGCCGCTCCTTGCCCTGCTGGAAGGGGGTACCCAGGCCCACCTTTACCCAAAAGCCTCCCAGGCCAGCACCGGCAGCCCGGATGCGCTCCGTCAGGGTACCTTGGGGCACCGCCTCCACTTCCAGCTTCCCCTGCCGCCAGAGGCGCTCGGTGGCAGAGTCAAGACCCGTAGAGACGGGAAGGCTGGTGATGACCTTGCGGACCTGGCCATGCTCGATCAGCCTGGCGGCGTCGTAGCGTTCGGGGTTTTTGCCATGGCTCTCGTTGCAGATAAGGGTGAGGCCCCCGGTCCCGCGGCGCAGCAGGGCCTGCACCAGCCGCTCAGGAGTGCCCGGCCCAGCGAAGCCCCCCAGCATCACCACCGCACCATCGAAGATGTCGGCCACCGCCTCGTCAGGGTCGGGGAAGATCTGCTTGAGCGGCACAGCCCCCTCCGTGCCCTAGATTCTCAAGGATTCTAGCAGGGATTGGGGATTTGGTGAAGCACCGGTGCAGAGCCCTGTGGCAACGCGCTCTCGATGAAGAGCTGATGTCAACCGCCCAGAAAACCACCAGGCCGTCCGCCTGAGGGGGACGGCCTGGCCCATCAGCACGCCGATTTCACGATCCCGCTGCCGCTTAGTAGTCCATGGGCGGCATGGGCGGGGTGGCCGCCTTCTCCTTCTCAGGTATCTCGGTAATCATGGACTCGGTAGTGAGCACCATGGTCGCCACGCTGGCGGCGTTCTCCAGGGCGGCACGAGTCACCTTTGCAGGGTCAACGATGCCCCGCTCCATTAAGCCGCCAAACTCTCCCTTCTCCGCATCGTAGCCCCAGTCCTCCTTGTGCTTCAGCACCTCCGCCAGAATCACCGCTCCTTCTCCACCGGCGTTATCGATAATGATCTTCAGCGGCTCTTCCAGGGCCTTTCTCACGATGCGCACACCGGTCAGCTCATCGCCGGTGAGCTCCTTCTCCGCCTTACCCAGGGCCTTTAGCGCCCGCACCAGGGCTACGCCACCACCGGCGACGATACCCTCCTCTACGGCAGCCCTGGTGGCGGAGAGGGCGTCCTCCACGCGGTTCTTCCTCTCCTTCAGCTCCACCTCGGTGGCGGCCCCCACCTTGATGATGGCCACCCCGCCCGCCAGCTTGGCCAGCCGCTCCTGGAGCTTCTCCTTGTCGAACTCCGAGGTGGTCTCCTCGATCTGGGCCTTGATCTGCTTGATGCGGCCAGTAATGGCCTCCTCGGAGCCCTTCCCCTCCACGATGGTGGTGTCGTCCTTGGTGGCCACCACCCGACGGGCCCGGCCCAGGTCATTGACCGTGGTGGAGTCCAGCTTCCGGCCCGCTTCCTCGCTGATGACCGTAGCACCAGTGAGGATAGCGATGTCCTCCACCATGGCCTTCCGCCGGTCGCCAAAGCCCGGGGCCTTCACGGCGAGGCAGCCCAGGGTGCCCCGCAACTTGTTGACTACCAACGTGGCCAGCGCCTCCCCCTCTACATCCTCGGCGAGGATCATCACCTCCTTCTTCCCTATCTGGAGGAGCTTTTCCAAGACGGGGAGGAAGTCCTGGACTGCCGAGATCTTCTTATCGGTGACCAGCATGTAGGGGTCCTCGATGACCGTCTCCATCCGTTCGGGGTTGGTGATGAAGTAGGGAGAGATATAGCCCCGGTCGATCTGCATCCCCTCGACGTACTCTTTCTCGTCCTTCAGCCCCTTGGACTCCTCCACGGTGATCACGCCATCCTTGCCCACCTTTTCCATGACCTCGGCGATGAGCTGGCCGATGGCATCCTCGTGGGCTGAAAGGGAAGCCACCTGGGCAATCTGCTCGGGGTTTTCCACCGGCTTGGCCATGCGCTTCAGCTCCTCCCGGAGCACATCCACGGCGCGGTCAATGCCCCGCTTCAGGGCCATGGGGTTGGCACCAGCCGCCACGTTCCTGAAGCCTTCGGTGATCATGGCCTGGGCCAGGACGACGGAGGTGGTGGTGCCATCGCCAGCGACGTCGTTGGTCTTGCTGGCGGCCTCCTTCAGCAGTTGGGCGCCCATATTCTCGAAGGGCTCGGGGAGTTCGATCTCCTTGGCAATGGTGACGCCATCGCTGCAGACCTGGGGAGGACCGAACTTCTTGTCCAAGATAACGTTGCGCCCCTTGGGGCCCAGGGTGATTTTGACCGTGTTGGCCAGGCTGTCGATGCCCTCCCTCAGAGCCTTCCGGGCCTCGTCAGCGGTACTGATCTGCTTCCCTGCCATCGTGTTCTCCTCCTAGCAATCAAAGGATAGTATGGCTACCCGGTAACCTTGGCCAGGATGTCGCTCTCGCGGAGAATGAGGTACTCCTCGTCCCCGTCCTTATACTCGGTGCCCGCGTACTTGGAATAGATGACCCGGTCACCCTTCTTCAGCTCCATGGGGAGGTGCTTGCCCTCCTCGGTGAGCCGCCCCGGGCCCACAGCGATCACCCTACCCTCCTGGGGCTTCTCCTGGGCGGTATCCGGCAGGTAAATCCCTCCCTTGGTCTTCTCCTCCCGCTCCAGGGGCTGCACCACAACGCGGTCTCCTAGTGGCTTCAACTCCACGGTCTCTCCCTCCTGCTGAACAGCTGGACAACTTCACCTGTTTAGCACTCTCAACCTCGGAGTGCTAGCTGGTACTATAAAGCAGCGGGAAAACCCTTGTCAAGGGTCGTCCCCGGTCTTACCATGAGGGCACTCTACTCAGGAAGCGAGGCGACCTTGGCTCAGGCTACTGTCCTCTACCGGCGCGACGGCCCCCTGGCCTTCATCACCCTCAACCGCCCCCGGGCCGCCAACGGAGTCAACCTGGAGCTGGCCCAGGAGCTGCGTCAACTCTGCCAGCGGGCCCGCCAGGATGACACGCTGCGGGCCGTGGTCCTCACGGGCAGAGGACAGGCCTTCTCGGTGGGAGCGGCTCTGCCGCCGCCGGGCGAGGGCTTTGCCTCCACGCCTGAGGCGTGGCTGGAGCTACATCGCGCCGCCTCCAGCCTCGCCGCTCTCCAGCAGCCCGTGGTGGCGGCCATCAACGGCGACGCCCTGGACCAGGGCCTGGAGCTGGCCCTGGCCTGCGACCTCCGCATTGCCGCCTCGGGAGCCCGACTGGGGCTGACCCACCTGCTGCGAGGCGTGCTCCCCTGGGACGGGGGTACGCAGCGCTTGCCCCGCATTGTGGGGAGGGCACGGGCGCTGGAGCTGCTCCTGCTGGGCAGGGTGCTGGAGGCCCAGGAGGCCCTCCAGATGGGCCTGGTGCACCTGGTGGTGGAGCCTGACCGGCTGAAGGCCAAAGCGCGGGAGCTGGCCCTGCGACTTGCCCAGGGCGCACCCATCGCCGCCCGCTACACCAAGGAGGCGGTGCTCCAGGGGATGGACCTGCCCCTGGAGCAGGGGATGCGCCTGGAGGCGGACCTGAACCTTATCCTGCACAGCACCGCCGACCGCCGCGAAGGGATAGCCTCCTTCCTGGAGAAGAGAGCGCCGCGGTTCC
>JBHIBI010000001.1:0-24794 GCA_046758985.1 Dehalococcoidia bacterium | reverse complement strand
GCCTCGGTGGCGGAGCACGGCATCATCCACATGGCGGTGGAGAACATCTCCCGGCTGGCCTGTGACACCCTGGAGGACAACCGCCTGGCCTCCTACACCGAGAAGTCCACCCGCTACCAGGTGCTCCCCGAAGGCTACTACCACGTCCCCAAGGAGTTGCAGGGTCAACCCGCGATGGCCGAGCTCTACACCAGTGCCTGCGAGACCCTTTTCCAGACCTATCGCCAGATGGTGGATGGCGTCCGGGAGTACCTGCACACGGTGGAGCCACAGGGTACCGATGAGAAGGACTCGGCCTACAACTTGCGGCTGCGACGGCAGGCCGTGGACAGTTGCCGCTTTATCCTGCCCGCCGCCACCCTGACCAACGTGGGCGTCACCATGAACGCCCGCTCCATGGAGCACGCCATCCGCAAGCTCCTCTCCTCGGAGCTGCTGGAGGAGCAGGAGCTGGGAGAGCAACTGAAGGTGCAGGGGCGGGCGATCACTCCCACCCTTATCAAGTACGCGGAGTGCAATGACTACCTGGTGGTCGCCAGGCAAAGGCAGCGGGCCCTTGCTCCCCCAGCCGAGCCCAGCCCCAGAGGCAGCCACGTGGAGGCCCACCTGGTGCGCTACGACCCCGAGGCCGAGGCCCGGCTGGTGACTGCCCTGCTGTACCGCTTCGCCACGGCTCCCTACCGGCAGCTCTGGGAGCGGGTCCAGGGCATGGGGCCGGAGGAGCGGGAGGGGGTCATTACCCAGTGTCTGGAGCGGCTGGGACCCCATGATGCCCCGGTGCGGGAGGCGGAGCTGGTGGACTACACCTTCGACCTGGTCATGGACTACGGGGCCTACCGGGAGTTCAAGCGGCACCGGATGCAGAGCTACATCCCCCAGCCCCTGACGGTGGAGCACGGCTACCTGGTGCCGGAGCTGGTTGTGCAGGCGAAGCTGGAGCAGGAGTTCTCCCGGGGCATCGAGGTGGCGGAGCGGGCTTTTCACCGGCTGTACGGCTTCAATCCCCACCTGGCCCCCTACCTGGTGACCCATGCCCACCGGCGGCGGGTGCTGGCCAAGCTCAACCTGCGGGAGTGCTACCATCTGTTCAAGCTCCGCACGGCACCCCAGGCCCACTTCTCCATCCGGGCGGTGGCTGACGAGGCCTTCCGGCTGGCTAGGGAGACCCATCCTCTCCTCTTCAGGTTCATCCAGCTCCGCACCGGCTAACCTAGCGGTGCGCCGGAAACCATACTTGCGCTTGGAGGGCTGGCAATGCCGACGGTGACAGTAGGACGGCTCAGGCTGTATTACGAGCGAGCGGGCACCGGGGAGCCGGTGATGTTCATCTCCGGGCTGGGTGCCGACCATAACCTCTGGTACCCCATCGTGGAGCGTTTGAAGGGCAGGTACGAGTGCATCATCTTCGACAACCGCGGCATCGGTCAGAGCTCCAAGCCCCGCATCGGGTACACCATGGATGACCTCACCAGGGACACACTGGGACTGCTGGACAAGCTTTCCCTATCGAAGGTGCATGTGGTGGGGATGTCCATGGGAGGGATGGTTGCCCTGAACATGGCCCTGGAACGCCCGGCGGTGGTCAGTTCCATGGTGTTGTCGGGCAGCATGGCTGCGCCGGACCCCCGGCTGATGCTGGTGCTCAACTCTCGGAAGGTGATGCAGCGCCGCATGAAGCGGTCTGAATACTTCCGGGCCCTGGCTCCGTGGATGTTCGGCCCCGACACCTTAGGCAGGCCCGGCTTTCTCGAGAGTTTCGTCCGCGAGCGTAGTGAGAATCCCTACCCGCAACGGCTCCAGGCCTTTGGCCAACTGGTGGATGGCATCGGGGCCTTTGACGTTCGGGCGTCCCTGGGCCGGATTCGGGTCCCCACCCTGGTGCTGGTGGGTGAGCAGGACATCTTGACCCCGCCTCACCTCTCGCGGGCCCTGGCCCAGGGGATTCCCGGTGCCGAGCTGGTGGTGCTGCCGGGGCTGTCCCATTTTTGCGCTTCGGAAGACCCGGACAGGTTTGCCGAGCAGTTGCTCCGCTTCTTCGGCGGGGGAGCCTTGCGCGCCTGAGCCGGTAGCTAGAGCTGCCGGAGGGCCCGAAAACGGAGGGCCAGGAACAGCAGCAACACCAGGGAGGCGAGCCCGAAGCTCACCACTGCTGTGGGAGCACTCCAGACCTGTGCCAGCGTGCCCATGATGAGGCTGCCGAGCGGTAGGAGTCCCTGGTCCCACATGTAGATGCTCATCACCCGACCCCGCAGAGCATCCGGCGACAGCACTTGAACCAGGGTCATGTTGACCATGCGGAAGAAGAGCTGGAAGAAGCCCATCAGGGCCAAGATGATAACGGACAATACCAGCCAGGTAGAGAAGGCGAAGAGAGTCAGGCAGACGGCGGCCAGCGCTGCGGTAACGAAGAGGATGGTGCCTTTTCGGGGTATCTCCCGGATGCTGGCCACGGCTAGGCTTGCCACCAGGGCCCCGACGCCGATGGCGGAGAGCAGGAGCCCCAGGACCTCCGGTCCGGCGTGGAGGATCTCCGCAGCAAACACCGGCATCAGGTGGATAGCTGGCATGGTGAAGATGACGGTGGCAAAGGCCATTGCGATAAGCCCCAGGAGGATGCGGTCCCTCCAGACAAATCGCATCCCCTCTATCAAGTTGGAGAAGACAGAAGCCTGGACCAGAGGTCGGTGTTCGAAGCGCACCCGCATCGGCAGGGCGGCCAGGGCGACACCCAGGTAGAGGAGGCCCTGAAGCAAGAAGCTCTCCCTCATTCCCACCAGAATCAGGACTCCGCCTGCAGCGGGCCCGATGACCCTGCTGAGCTGGAAGGCCATAGCGTTCAGGGCAACGGCGTTCATCAGGTCTCTACTGGGCACTGTGTTGGCTACCAGGGCCTGGCGCACAGGCTGGTTAAAGGACCATGCAGAACCAGCCACGAGGACGAAGACAAAGGCGTGCCAGACCTGTACCTGTCCCGTAGCTATCACCAGGGCAAACAGGAAGGCGGCCACCGTGAGCACGACGTGGGTGCCGATGAGGAGGTGTCTGCGGTCGAGACGGTCAGCGGCGACGCCACCCCAGGGGCCCAGGATCAGAAGGGGGAGAGCCCGTATCCCGGTAACCGTGCCCACCAGAAGGGGCGACCCAGAAAGCTCCCACACCAGCCAGCCCACGGTGGTCTGTTGAATCCAGACGCCCCCCGAGGCAAAGAGGGTTCCGACCCAGAGCAAGAAGAAGTCGCGGTGTTGCAGGGAGGCGAAGGCGTGGAAGCGGGCCGGCCGCTCCCGTAACCGGGCCTCGCCCGGTGCCGTTTCGTCTGTGGGGCGGTTCATATGAGGTAAAGACGAAGCCCTTTCCTGCGTAGACTAGAGCTAGGGGGAGCACCACGCATTGTACGCCCATCTTATGGGGAAGTGCAAGGAGGTGGGGAGGCGCAGGAAAGACCGGTTACTCCTCCAAGCCCAGGGGTGGTGGCCACCGTCACATATCTTCCCCGGTGAGACTCACCCCTACGACAACCGGGGTTGACAAATGAGGTATTTTCTCAATAATGAATTAGGTAAGTAAGCGTTCACTTGTATCTTCAGACCTCATGACTATCAAACGGGCAACAACCCTGGTCAGGCAGCACCAGATCGTTGAGGCGGTCAGGAAGCTCATTATCACCGACGGCATGGAGCATGTCACCATCGAGACCATTGCCCAGGAGATTGGGCTGTCGGAAGGTGCCATCTACCGCTACTTCCCCAGCAAACATAACATCCTCCTGGTGCTGATCGAGGAACTGGAACAAGGATTGTTGAAGATGGTGCAAGAGGCCCGACGGGAGGCGGGCCCAGGACTAGCCAGTCTGGAGAAGGTGTTCCAAAACCACCTGACCCACACCGGACTCCATGGAGGGGTCTCCTTCATCCTCGTTGCCGAGGTGCTCCACTTCGATGACAGCCGGCTCCGGGAGGGGGTTGCCCAGCTCTTGGAGCGATACCTGGCTGTCATTCGGGAGATCCTCACCGAGGCTATGGAGCGTGAGGAGCTCCGTCCAGGGATCGATCTCGCCAGAGCGGCGACACTCTTTCTGGGGATGGTGCAGAGCACCGCAACCCTTTGGTCGGTCAGCAACTACGCCTTCCCCCTGGAGGAGCGCCTTATGCCCCTCTGGAGCCTCTACCGACAAAGCATCGCCTCAAATAACTAACGTCGGGCCTGTGCCTTTGTCTCTGATGGCAGAGCAGGCGGGCCTGCCATAGTGTACCCCCCGATCATCGATCCTATCCTGAAGTCACCCCAGACACTCCAACCTCCAAAGAGGGAGGACTGTTACTCCGAACAAGCCTACTGTTGAGTACACAGTACCATCACCTTGGGAAGGGCGTGAGCACAGGCGGGAGGAGCAGGAGAGGAGAGTGGCCTATGGTGAACGATAACGGCACCGACCTACGGATCTCGGTGCAGAACCTGTGGAAGGTCTATGGACAGCGTTCCGAACAGGTCCTCGCTCCAGAGTGGAGGGAGCACAGCAAACGTGAGGTCCTGGAGCAAACGGGCTGCGTCATCGCCCTCCGGGACGTCAACTTCGAGACCCGGCGGGGAGAGAGCTTTGTGGTCATGGGTCTCTCCGGCAGCGGCAAGTCCACCCTCATCCGTTGCCTCCTCCGCCTGATAGAACCAACGCGCGGCCAGGTCTTGGTTGACGGTGAGGACGTGGCTCAGTACGACGAGGCCCAGTTGCGGGAGTTCCGGCGCAGGAAGATCGGCATGGTGTTCCAGCACTTTGGCCTTTTCCCTCATCGCAAGCTGATTGATAACGTGGCCTGGGGCCTGGAGGTCCAGGGCATCCGCAAGGAGGAGCGCTACCGTCGGGCTGCCGAGGTCATCGAGCTGGTGGGGCTAGAGGGCTGGGAGGGGCAATACCCCAATGAGCTCAGCGGCGGTATGCAGCAGCGGGTGGGCCTGGCCCGCGCCCTGGCAGTGGACCCCGAGATTCTGCTGATGGACGAGCCCTTCAGCGGTTTGGATCCCCTCATCCGCCGGCAGATGCAGGATGAGTTGATCAGCCTGCAGGAGCAGGTGCAGAAGACCATTGTGTTCATCACCCACGATCTGGAGGAAGCGCTGAAACTGGGGGACCGCATCGCCATCATGCGGGATGGAGAGATCATTCAGGTGGGCGTCCCTGAAGAGATTGTGGCAACCCCAGCGGACAGCTACGTCGGCGATTTCGTGCGTGGTGTCTCCAGGACGCGGGTTATGGGGGCAGCCAGCATCATGCAAGAACCGGATGCTACGGTCTTTCCGGGGCATGGGCCTCGTGTAGCCCTCCATGTGATGCAGACCAATGACGTAGACCACGCCTTTGTGTTGGACTCCCACAGGACCCTCCATGGAGTCATCACAGTAGGCCAGGCGGCAGAGGCAGTGGAGCGCAGTGTCGAATCACTCCGGGACTTGGATGCGTCTGAGCTCTCATCGTGCCCGTGTGTCCACCCCACTAGCCCCATCGATGACCTCGTTCCCCTGGCTGCCGAAAGCGAGTTGCCCATTGCGGTGGTGAACGATGAGGGCCAGCTTTTGGGAGTGGTCCCCAGGGCGGCGCTGCTGGGCAGCATCGCCGAGAGCCACAGGGCCCAGACCCAGGAGAAGGCCCACACCTCTGTGGGTGGCAGCGACGGGTAGGTCCTCGCTCCATCCCGGGGGCTTGATATGCATAGTCACAGGAATTCATACTCGTATTCCAGGGGGCCACTCCTGCAGGCATAAGAGGGGGTTTCAATGAATATTCCACGGAGTATCAACGCCGTAGGCAGATGGAGAAATATGAACGGCCTACACAGATGGAGATGGCCGCTGGCTTTCGCCGTGGTGGCTGCCGTGGGCCTGGGCCTGGCCCTGAGGGGAACCGCATCTGAATTTCCGTCCGTATTCAGCTTGCCCCTGGACAAGTGGGTGGACAACGCGGTGGAGTGGATGGTGATCCACTGGCGCGGCTTCTTCCGCGCCCTCACCGCGGTGTTGCTCAGGGCGCTGGTCCCCCTAGAGAAGTCCTTGCTCTGGCTGCCCTGGTGGCTCTTCACTGGGGCGGTAGGCCTGCTGGCCTGGAGGGTAAGCGGCCACAGAATCGCCCTGATCTCCGTGGTAAGCCTTGTCTTCATAGGGGTGGTTGGCCTGTGGGACCAGGCCATGCGTACCGTGGCGGTGGTGGGAACCGCAACCTTCCTGTCGGTCACCGTGGCCATCCCCGTTGGCATTGCCATGTCCAAGAGCGACCGGCTGCAGTCCCTGATACGTCCCATCCTGGATGGCATGCAGACCATGCCCAGCTTCGTCTATCTTATCCCCGCCATCTACTTCCTGGGCCTGGGCAAGGTGCCGGCAGTGATGGCCACCATGATCTACGCCGTTCCGCCGGCCATGCGGCTGACCAATCTGGGCATCCGCCTGGTGTCCCCGGAGCTCATCGAGGCGGCCCGGGCTTTTGGCACTACTCCGTGGCAACTGCTGTTCAAGATCCAGCTCCCCCTGGCCCGGCCTACCATAATGGCGGGGGTCAACCAGACCATTATGATGGCCCTGGCCATGGTGGTCATCGCCTCCATGGTGGGCGCAGGGGGGCTGGGGGCGGACATACTGGCGGGCATCATGATGCTGGAGTTCGGCAAGGGACTCATGGGAGGCATCGGCATTGTCATCCTGGCGGTGATCATCGACCGTATCTCCCAGGGCTTTGCCAAGGACCCGCGTGCCCAGACCAACCCGTAGGCTGTCAGGTCCCAGAGAGGTACGCGCGAGAGGATGCAAATCCTCCCGCGCGTCCACATGTGCGGCTCCCTGTTCAGACGCTTTCTCGGGATCTAGTCTTCCTTTTCCAGAGCCCTTTTCACCTTGTCCGCCACGTCCGAGGGGACCCACTGGGTCCAGGTATCCTCGTTGTTCTTCAGCCAGTAGATAGCTGCCTCGTCCCACTCCTTGTCGTTCTCGGTCTTCCAGGTAGCCAGGTCGCCCAGCGCGAGGGCTCCGATGAACATGTTGCCCAGGAAATCCACCACCTCGGGGGCGCGCTCCACCAGGCTGCTGTTAACCCCGGTGTGGACGTCGTATTCCTGTTCAGCGCATGCTACCTCCGACTCATAGGGCTCCGCCTCTATCGCCGCCTGGATGGCGGCATGACACGCCTCGTTCCACTCGGGCTCCTCCAGCAGGGTCATGTCCAGATCATTCATCAGCTTGGTGGGCTCCCAGTAGTAGGAAAGGACGGGCTCGCCGGCCTGGTAGGCTCCATAGATGTTGGCCTCAATGGCCCCCCCGGATCCCGGCTCTATGACGTTGTAGTGTTCGTCCAGACCGTAGGCGAACGACTTCGCCCTGAAGATCTTCTGGCACTGCCAGCCGATGATGCAGTTGACCCAGACACCCTTGCTGGGGTCCTCCGGGTCCGGGAACAGGTGCTTGTAGTCGGGCAGGTCGAGCACCGACTTCAGGCCGGGGTTCTCTTCCACGACGTAGGTGGGAACGTACCACCCCTGGCGGGAGGTCTCCAGGATCTGCCCCTTGCTTCCGTTGGGGACGCTGTCCCCAGTCCCGGTCAGGTCCACGATCTTGCCGTTGGCGATGTTCTCGTCGTACCAGGGCTGGATATTCTTCCGCCAGAGCTCCATGTTCACGTCTATGTCTCCCTCGGGGAGAGTGACCAGCATGGTGCCTGTGGTACCCTCGACAAACTCCACCGGGTAGTCATAGCCGTGCTTGATGATGTACCCGGCGATATTGATGTGCTCCCAGTTGCTTTCCCACTGGCCATCGTGAAACTTGATGGGCTCCTTCTCCTCACCTGCGCAGGCGGCGCCCACCAGAATCATACCTAGTACCGCTATGATAAGCCCCAGCAGTCGGGGCAGAGAGGCCTTACCGAACATAGCGTTGTACCTCCTCCTTGTTTGTAGTCCTCTCAGTACTTGGCAAGCTGCTGACCCGTTGGTCCCAACGAGAGGCCCTCATTGGGACGATTGCAGCGTTTTGAGAGACTCTTATTTGTCCTTTCACCTCCTTTTCATTTTCATTGGTGGTCGCTATCTCCCCGACCCTGGGGAGGTATAGTTTTGCCCCCGCTGTGGAGACGGTAATGGGATATCTACGAGGAGGCAGTTGAGCTAGGGCCCTTGGCAGGGCAACAGTGAGAGACCGAGTTAGGCTAAAGGGTTTTCCCGGAAATGTCAACGCCGTGGGAGAACTGATTCCAGAGCCATCGTCCACGCTTTCCCGGAGACCGAGGGATGTCACCCAGGTATGGTGGCGTTATTCGACACTCTTGCAAGGCAAAGGTGGGGAACTGGACAATCTGCTCTTGAAGACTCGCCACTCCAGGGCTGGGCATGGTCCCTCTCCTCAGGGGGTTGCTGGTGGTATCCCTGAGCTCAGGCGTACAGCGAGGGAACCTACCCGTTGCCCCAGGTGCCGTGCCTGCTCCAGGTCCGTGGGGGTGACCTCGCCTGCCGCCGTGGCACCGTAGTAGGAGCCGGAGACCCGCATGGTGGGGCTCCAGGGGAGCCCCACGACGACCATCCCGCAGGCTAGCATCCAGTGGAGCAGGCTCAGGAGGGTGAACTCCAGGCCCGAATGCCTGCCCCGGCCGACAGCGAAGGCGGCACCCACCCTGCCTGCCAGTGCTCCCTCCTCCCACAGGTCACCCTGGTCATCCAGCCAGCTCTTGAGAGAGCCGGTGATGCCGCTCCAGTTGGGAGAGCCCAGGATGATGCCGCTGGCGGCCAGCAGGTCCTCCCGACGTGCCTGTCTCAGGTGCTTCTTGAGGGACACCGCTCCATTCACCTGGGCGATGCCCTCCAGCACCGCGGAGGCCAGGGACTCCATCAGGGGGCCATGGCTGTCGTAGAGGACCAGTACTGTGACCGGCATTGATGGAACTGCCAAGGGTGGCTACGGGTCGGAGCAGTCGCGGGTGTACCCACAATTGGGACAGCGGAGCTCACAGCGCCACTGCCCCATCAGGTGACTACAGACATCGCGGTAGGGGAGCTGAGGTTCGACCTGGGCCATGTGAGTACCCCGACTGGCTCATTCAGGCCCAGTATAGCAAGGGAGGGGAGGCATGGCAATGCTCCCCTCCGCCTGGGAGCTCCCACCGATCCAGTGTCTCTTTACGGATCATTCACGCACCTCAAGGGTGCCCACCATGCCTGCTCCCCGATGCCCAGGTACGGTGCAGTAGAAGGTAAAGGTCCCCGCTTGCTCTACCCTCATCTCCTCAACGATCGTCTGGCCTCCGCTCACGGCTATGTTGATCCCCAGCTCATCAATGGTGAAGGTGTGAGAGGTATCTGTGCTGGTGAGATTGAGGCGGATGGTCTCCCCTGGGGCTACGGTGATGGAGGTGGGCTGAAACCTGGGGTAGGTTGCGGTGACCGTCACCTCGCCTTGCGCGGCCTCCGAGGGGGGCGTGGTAGCCGCTGGCCCGGGCGCCTGGTAGCCTCCTCCACAAGCCGCCGCAGCCAAAACCCCCAGAGTCAAAGGCAGGGTCGCCAAGAGCTTGCTTCTCATCACATCCTCCTTTCAACGTGCTTTTTCTTCAATACTTCAATAATAGTAGTCGGGGGTTGATGGAGGTGGGGTACCCTCCGCGGGAGGGGTGCCGACGTTGACCGTCCCCACCATCCCGGCGGCCTCATGGAACCGGCAGAAGAGGTAGAGGGAAGTGACCTCCTGGGGCATGGTGAGCTGCCCAGTTATGGTCTCCCCGGGGCTCAGCGATAGGTCGATGAACACCGTGTCCTTCTGGTCGCTGGCCAGGGCGATGGTGAAGGTGTGGGGGAGGCCACCATCGTTGGTCACGGTAAAGTCAACGGTGTCACCGGGCCCGAAATCTAGGGTAGCGGGAACGAAAAACACGTCTTGGGCGGAGACGCTGATCTGCACCATGGTTGGCCCTGGGGTGGGGGTGGAGGTAGGGGTTGGTCTCGGGGTGGAAGGCGACGGCGTCGGCTCTGGCGTCATGTTCGTTGGAGGCGGCGTTGGCGTGGCTGTAGGGGTTGGTGTTGGCTCCATCATACCCGCCGGCGTTGGCGTGGGTGTTGCAGCGATCCCACTTGCTGGTGTTAACGTAGGCGTTGGCGTGGGAGTGGGTGTGGCGGCGGCGCAGGCGGCCGCTGCTAGCAGCAACAGGATGGAGAGCGGGATAAGGGCCAGCCCCTTCATACGACGCCTCCTAGCGGAATGATGCGGTCCCAACTCCTGATACGCTTGGCGGCCGCTCCCAC
Organism: Dehalococcoidia bacterium; assembly: GCA_046758985.1. GTDB lineage: Bacteria > Chloroflexota > Dehalococcoidia > Lucifugimonadales > JBHIBI01 > JBHIBI01. The sequence goes on along the minus strand of JBHIBI010000001.1, from coordinate 14,532 downwards.
GGCTCTTTGGGGTGGCACTCTCGACTCCACTAAGGTATACGATGTGCGCCCTCCTCTGGATTGCTTTCGGCAGGCAGCAACCCCCTCCTCGGCTGGCGTAAGGCCGGCTAGCCCTGGCTATAGCTCTGGATGCTCATCTGGGGGGAGAACTCCTCCACCGTCAGGAACTGGTCCTTGGCCCGTTGCCGCTCGCTGTGAGCAAGCCGGCGCCACTGGGGTCCACGGCATAGAGGTCATACTTCACGAACTGCCGTTGCGCACCTCGGGCCATGGAGACACCACCTCGCTTCGCAAGGTCGCTCCCATTATAGCAGCGGGGATGCAATCTTCACCAACGTGCAAAAGGCATTGACAATTGTTGAGAAAGACGATATACTTTGCTTGCTATGCGAAAGAGCATGTTGGTCTGCTGCTACTGTTGTCCCCTGACATAGGGGGACGCGTAGCTTTTAGCGGTCGAGAGCACGGCGCCCCTCCCGGCAAGGTGAACCCGGTGAGGGGCGCTTCATTTTATGTCCGAATGGAGGTTGGAGATATGGCGCAGGGGTCCTTACAGGCTCCTGGTAACGGCGCGAAGAGCAATGGCCACACGCCGGGGATCATTCCCTACCTGCCGGAGGAGGTGGACCTCTTCGAGGCCGAGGTGCAGGCCTTCCGCGCCGGGGAGCGGGATGAGGTGGCCTTTCAGGCCTTTCGGCTTAAGCAGGGCGTGTATGGCCAGCGCCAGCCCGACCGCCAGATGTTCCGGGTGAAGGTCCCCGGTGGCATCCTCACCGCCGACATGCTCCAAGCCCTGGGGGAACTGGCGGAGAGGTACGCCCCGCTGAGGAAGGGCCACGTGACCACCCGGGAGAACTTCCAGTTTCACCATCTAAGCCTGGAAAGCGCCGCCGAGGCTATGCGGCTCCTGGGCCCCGTGGGTCTCACCACCCGGGAGGCCGGCGGCAACACTGTTCGCAACATCTCAGCTTGCCCCATGGTGGGGGTGCTCCCGGGTGAGCCCTTTGACCTCACCCCCTATCTGGCGGCCTACGCCCGGTTCTGTGTCCGCAATCCCCTGACCCAGGCCATGCCCCGCAAATTCAAGACGGCCTTCTCCCCCGGCGTCTGCGACTGCGTGGCTGCCCGGATGCACGACCTCAGCTTCACTGCCCGGGTCCAGGAGGTGAACGGGGTCCTGCGCAAGGGCTTCCGGGTCGCCGTGGGTGGCGCCACCTCCATCATGCCCCGCCTGGCCTACACCTTGACCGAGTTTGTTCCCGTGGAGGACTTCCTGCGGGTGGCCCAGGCGGTGCTCACCGTCTTCAGCAACGCTGATATGCTCCGCAAGAACAAGATGATGGCCCGCATCAAGGTGCTCATCGACAAGCTGGGCTGGGACACGGTGAAGGGGATGATCCAGGAGGAGCTGGCGAAGATCCCACCCATTGACCCCACGCCCTACATGGAGGGGCTGGAGTGGCTGGAGGTGCTGGAGACGGTGCCAGTAGGTGGTGGGTCCTCCAATGGCCACCACCGTTCCCAGGAGTTCGAGCTGTGGAAGGCCACCAACGTATGGAAGCAACGGCAGCGGGGCTACAACGTGGTCTTCGTGAAGCTCCCCCTGGGCGACGTTCAGTACCACCAGTTCTGCTCTCTGGCCAACCTGGCCCGGAACTACGCCTCGGGCCAGGCCCGCATCACCGACGAGCAGAACCTGGCCTTCCGCTGGGTGCAGGATGAGCGACTCTACGATGTCTGGCAGGCCCTTCAGGAAATGGGTTTGGGGGAGGCTGAGGCTCATTCCATCACCGATGTGGTGGCCTGCCCCGGCACCGATAGCTGCAAGCTGGGTATCACCTCCTCCATGGGCCTGGGCAGTGCCCTGCGGGAGTCCCTCGCCTCCATGAACGGGGCGCTGGAGGACCCGCTGATCAACTCCCTGCACATCAAGATCAGCGGCTGCCCCAACGGCTGCAGCCGGCACCACGTGGCCAACATCGGCTTCCACGGCGCGGCCATGAAGGGGGGGAGCGGGAACCAGGTCCCCGCCTACGAGCTGTTCCTGGGTGGTGCATATGAGGACTTCGAGAGCACCCGCTACGGAGAGCGCCTGCCCCGAGTGAAGGTGCCCGCCAAGCGGATACCTGGGGCAGTGAAGAGCATCCTCTCCTTCTACCAGGAGAACCGCCAGGAGGGCGAGCCCTTCAACCAGTTCGTTGACCGGGTGGGGGTCAAGGCCTTTGAGGGGGTGCTGAGCCCCTTCCGTGAGGTGGCACCACTGAATAGGGACACCCTTGACCTCTACATGGACTGGGGTAAGAGTGTCCTCTATAAGTTGGAGCGGGGCGAGGGCGAGTGTGCCGTCTAGCGAGCCATGTCCCTGCTACCTTGGGTGAGAGAACAGCAGCCACCGCCTCGGCGGTGGCTGCTGTTATGTACTATGGTGGGTGTTCCAGGAGCACGAGGCCTCCCGAGGAGCCTGGCAGCCTTTCGCTTCGGGTCCTTGACCCCTAGCCTCTGAGCCACTTCTTGACCCGGTCCCAGAGAGAGAGGGACTCCTCCAGAGGCCGCCCGCGCCATCGCTTCTCATACTTGATGCCGGGCCGGATGAAGAACATAGCGTAGGCGGCGATGAAGAGGAAGACCGCTATCCAGACCAGCGGCCCCACGATCCTCGCCGTAGTGGAGTTGATCACCAGGGCCGCCAGAAGCAGGAGCACACTGGCCAGGAACAGTTTGCCCGGGGAGATGCTCCACTTTTTCCCGGCGAAGAGCCATCCCAGGGGGATGGTCACCCGTCTCCGAGGAGCGCCCCCCCGGCCCTTAAAAGTCTCCCGCGGCGCAGGCTCGGTGGTCTTCTCCAGGATCTCCTCGATCTCTCGCTGGTACTTCTCCGTCATGTGTCCCCCTATGCGAGAGCAGTGTGGGCAAATCCAACGGGCCTGCGCATCTCTTCTTGCCGATTGGCAACCAATATACTAGAGTAGTGCGGCCACGTACAGCCGGGCCCAGGAGGCCTCCTTCAACAGATGCAAGAGTCGGAAGAGCGGGCTACTATTATACAGTACAACAGGTGGCTGGCGAAAGATAGCCTCTACGCCCGCCACATGCGGTTCGTCCTCTCGCCTTGGGGACTGCCTCTGCTGCATACCCCCCTCTTTCGCCTGAGCCGCCGTTTGCCCCTCTATCCCGATGACCAGGTGCTGGATGTGGGTTGCGGAAGGGCCAGCGTCCTCTCCTACCTGATCCACCGGGTGGGGCTCACCCAGGGGCCGGTAGGGGTAGATGCCTGCAGGCCGTTGCTTGCCCTGGCAGACCACACCAACCCCAGGGTGAACCTTTTGCAGGCCAGCGTTACCCATCTACCCTTTGGCGACGATAGCTTTGACGTGGTCCTCTGCTCCTATGTAGTGAAGCATTTTGCCCTCCCAGACCTGTACCACTTATTCACCGAGGCGCGGCGGGTCCTACGGCCGGGGGGTAGACTGGCCCTCTGGGAATTCCTTCCCCTTCCTACGAATCTCCTGACCCGGCTCTTCCACCGTATCTTGGCTCTTGAGGTCACCGCCGAGTACCTCCGGCCCAGCTCGAAGGTGGCCGAGGTGGTGCGCCAGGCTGGGTTCGCCGTGGTGGAGCCCCTGCGCCTGGGTCCCTTCCTGTACCCTCCCACTTCCCGGCTCTGTCTGAAGGCCATCAAGTAGTCCCAGTACTTATGTACTGTGGAAATTCCCCTTTTGCCCCTGTAGCCTACATGTTGGCTTTCTTAGGTCTCGAACCCTTTCGTCGGCCCTCCTCCGCTAGAGGGTGGAGGTTCTGCTTGGCTTTATATCAGTAGAGAAATTGAGGTAGAATACCGGGCAACAGCAGAGCATTGTGGTGAGAGGGGTGGTGGGTTAGCCTCCTGGTCGGAGCGCAGTGGAGCGAGAGGTACCATGAGTCTAAATCTCGCGTTGGGGCTGCTGGCAGGACTTGTACTCCTGGATATATTTCTGGTTTTTCTCGCTCGACGGTTTGCTTCGTGGACCGAGGACCTTGCCTCTTGGAGGCGCTGGCAAAAGATATCGAACCTGTCGCGGTTTGTCCACGAGCTACAGGATATCTCTAAGCCGGAGACTGTCCGTCGCTCCCTGGTGGACCTGCTTTCCCAGGCCGTGAAGGCGAAGCGGGCCTATCTGCTCTCGCCGGCCTTGGGGAGGCGAACAGGCGTGGAGGTCTATGCCTCGGGAGAGCCGGAGGCGATTCAAGTGCCGCTTACCTGGCAGAACCCGCTGATCCGCTGGCTGGGCTTCCAGCAGAAGGTGGTGACCTTCCGGGAGCTGGCACCTTTACCGGAATGGCAAGGCCTCCCGGCTGGGGAGCAGGAGGTCTTTGGGCGGCTGGGAGGTGAGCTCTTCATCGCTCTGGGCAGTCAGGACGAGCCGGTATCGGTGCTCATCCTGTCGGCTAGGACCAATGGGAAGCCGTACTCCCGGAAGCAGATCCAGGTGATCGAGATGGCGACCTCCCACGTACGTGCCGTCATGGAGAGCACCCGCCTTTCGGAGCAACTCCGGATGCAATTGAAGGAGCTGGAGCAGACGCGGGAGCAGCTCATCCGGTCGGCCAAGCTGGCCGCCATCGGTGAGCTGGCCTCCAGCGTGGCCCACGAGGTGAACAACCCCCTCCAGTCCATTATGAACCTGACCTACCTGCTCGCCCAGGGAGAGTTGCCGGAGGCCGTACGAGAGGACATGCAGCTTATTGACCAGGAGGTCCAGCGAGCCAGGGGTATCCTACGCAGCCTGCTGGAGTTCTCCCGACAGGACGAGCCCGTCTGGGGTCGGGAGGAGGTCAATGGAGCCCTCCTGTCGGTGGTAGAGCTGGCCAAGGTACGTACGGAGTCCTCGGGCGTGGAGGTCGAGACCCTGCTGGATGCCACCCTTCCCCTGGTGTGGGGTGACGGGGAGCAGTTGAGGCAGCTCTTCCTGAACCTGGTGACCAACGCCTTAGATGCCATGCCTTCGGGTGGCACCCTTACGGTAGCCACCCGCCAGCAGAATGGAGGCGTGGAGGTGGAGATTAGCGATACGGGTATAGGCATCTCCAAGAAGCAGCTTCAGCGTATTTTTGACCCCTTTTATACCACCAAACCCCCGGGCAAGGGCACCGGTCTTGGGTTGACGGTGAGCCAGCGGATTGTGGAACGGCACGGAGGCGCGCTCGCCGTCCGGAGCGTGGTGGACCAGGGCACCACCTTTACCATCACCCTGCCAGCGTTGCCCGGTTCCACGAAGGGAGAGCGGGATGGCCAAAGAGAGCATTCTCTTAGTCGAGGATGAGGAGATTGTCCGCAGGTCCCTGATGCGGGTGCTCCACCGGGCGGGCTATCAGGTGGAGGGGGTACCCTCTGGGGAGGAGGGGCTAGAGAAGCTCAAGAGCCGGGACTATAACCTGCTGCTCATTGATATCAAGATGCCCCACATGGGGGGCATTGAGTTTCTGGAAGAGGCCAGGAAGAGCACCCAGGCGGCCGCCGTGTTTATCACCGGCTATGGGACCCTGGCCAACGCCATCAGTGCTCTGGAGCTGGGTGCCCAGGGCCTGGCGCTGAAGCCCATCTACCCTGAGCAGTTGCTCCAGACGGTAGGTGAGGTCCTGGACCGTACCCGGACCTGCTGGGAGGAGCAACGTCTGCGGGCCTACTCGCCGGTCATCCAGTTGAGCCGCACCCTTTTGGGCCAAGGTGACCCCGAAGAAGTGCTGAGGGTGTTCATGGCGACGCTGAAAGCTCGCCTCAGTGTAGACCAGGTGGCCCTGTTCCTGCGGGCCGAGGCGGGGCGATTGGTGCTGGTGAGCTCTCAGGGCTTCCCTGGGGGACTGCTCACCCCTTCGGAGCCGGCCCTGGAGCGTCTCGAGGCCGAGGTCTACCGCTTAGGGGACGTCCTGACGGCCGGGGGCGACTGTCTCTCCTGGCCCGAGCTTCAACCCATCTCTTCCGATAGTGCGTCCATCATCTGTCTCCCCCTCATCTACCGGGCGCAGCTCCTGGGGCTCATTCTGCTGGGACAGCGATCGGGAGGCCGGACCTTCTTGCGCAGCGATGTGGAGTTCGTCTGGATTCTGAGCAGCCTCCTAGCTCCCGCTATCCAGGGCTCCCGGTTCTCTCCTTCGCTCCGCGGCTAGGGGCTCCTGGCGCAGCCCGTTCTTGACACGCAGCCCCATTCCAGCCGTCGGTGCTAGCCGCGTGGAGGCCTCACCCGTGGGACAAGGTTGAGCCAGCCGTTTTGCAGGGCGATGGCCACAGCGTACGTCCTGTTGGGGGCATCCAGCCTCCGCATGATCGCCGAGACGTAGTTCTTTACCGTCTGTTCCTGTACTGCCAGCGCACTGGCGATCTGGCTGTTGGACCGCCCTTGGGCCACCTGCCGGAGAATCTCCAGCTCTCGGGGTGAGAGGGGGCACTCCACTGACTCCAGCGGAGGAGCGAGGGGGAGCTCCCGAAGCTGCTGCAGAAGGGAGGAGGCCAGGTCCGCGTGCTGGAGAATCAGGTAGTCGATGGGGTGCTCTCCCTGGGCTACGTGCCGGATGGTGCTGATGAGAAACTCTGGAGGCGTATCCTGAGGGAGGCAAGCGGCAACACCCAAACTCACAGCTACCCACAGATGCCGTTCATCTACCTGGGGGCAGAGGGCGATGAGGGGAGGCAGGTCCACCATCCGGCGAAGCCTGCGGATCTCCTGGACCATGGAGGCATCGACAAGGGTAAGCTCGAGGAGCAGCATATCCGGACTTGCGCGGAGCCCGCTGACTATCTGCTCGGCACTCCTCGATCCACGCTGCAAGTTCAGGTCTGTTGCCTGTGCCAGCGCCTCGGTGAGCCGTTGCACAAGCTGCGGGTCGCTTCCCACGAAGAGGAGCTTCATTCCCTACGCTCACAGGCCACTGTGGTGCTTCCTCTGTCCGCCCTCTCACATGCCTGTAGGTCAATTATAATGGGGTTTGGTCGTAAGTCTATGGGTATCAACGGACTTAAAGACCTTTTCCCCGGCGGCAGCTAGGATGTTGACTTCCTTAGGAGGCACCATGCCCAAGGAGTTCGTCAAGGTGTCTACCACTGGAGAGCTCGCCCCAGGGGAGATGAAACTGGTCGAGGGGGAGGATATTCTCTTAGGATCTCCCACCTCCTAGGGCCACTACTTGAGCCGGGCCAGCAGGGGGGTGTCAAAGCGAAGGCTGGCGCCAGGCAGCGCGGGCAGAAAGCTCCAGGTCCTCACAGGTGCCCCTGCTGGTTCCACATGCGTCCCACGGGCAACACGGCAGGGCTGCCCGCCACGGGGTGGGAGACGATGGCCACCTGGGCCCCGAAGACGGTGGCGATGGTCTGGGGGGTGAGCACCTCACGCGGGCGCCCCAGGGCGACGATGCGGCCTTGATGCAGGGCGCCGATGCGGTCGCAGTACTGGCCCGCCAGGGTCAGGTCGTGAATGGCCGCCAGTACAGTGATACCCGTCTGGGCCCGCACCTCCTGCACCAGGTCGAACAGTGCCGCTTGGTAAGCGATGTCCAGGTGGGCTGTGGGCTCGTCCAGCAGCAGGAGGGGTGTTTTCTGGGCCAGGGCGCGGGCCATGAAGACCCGCTGCCGCTCGCCGCCGGAGAGGGTGACGACCTGGCGCTTTGCCAACTCCCAGGTGTCCGTCAGCTCCATGGCCCGCCGGGCGGCTGCCAGGTCCCGGGGGCCCTCCCACTGGAGGAGCCCCAGGTGGGGGTTGCGGCCCATGAGCACCAGCTCCAGGGCGGTGAAGCCAGGAGCGATGGCAGGGTTCTGGGAGACCACTGCCACCAGCCGCGCCCGCTCTCGGGGGGCCAGGGCGGCAAGCCTCTGGCCGCCTAGGGTGATGTTGCCCCTCTGGGCTCGCAGTACCCCGCTGATGGTCCTCAGCAGCGTGGTCTTGCCCGCGCCGTTGGGCCCCACCAGCCCTACCAGCTCACCGCGCTCCACCTCCAGGCTCACCCCCTGGAGCACCGGGCGACCATTGTAGCTCAAGTGCACCCCTCGTATCGCAAGCATCATCCCTCCCATCTCAGGCGACCCTCTGGCGAGTCGCTCGCAGCAGGTACAGGAAGAAGGGCACGCCGCAGAAGGCGGTGACCACGCCCACGGGTAGCTCGCCAGGGCTGACCACAGTGCGGGCCGCCAGGTCGGCCAGCACCAGGAAACCGGCCCCCACCAGCATGGCCATGGGCAGCAGGAACCGGTGGTCTGGCCCCCAGACCAGCCGCACGGCGTGGGGAGCCAGGAGCCCCACGAAGCCGATGAGTCCGCTGACCGAGACGGCAGCGGCGGTGGCCAGCGAGGCTGCCACGATGAGTACCAGCTTGGTCCGCTCCACGTGGACGCCAAGCTGCTTGGCCTGCTCTTCATCCAGTTGCAGCAGGTTGAGGATGCGGCTGTAGGCCAGCATCACCAGCAGGCTGGGGAGAACGTAGGGCAGCACCATCAAGGCCTGCTCCCAGTGGCTGGTGGCGAACCCACCCATGAGCCATCCTAGCAGGGGGCGGATGTCGGGGTCGCTGCGGATCATCAGCAGGCTGGTGATGGCCCCCGCCAGGGCGGCGATGGCCACGCCCGCTAGGATGAGGCTGGTGAGGGGAATGGTCCCGCCCTGGCGTGCCAGGGTGTAGGCTATGCTCACTGCCGCCAGTGCCCCCCCGAAGGCGGCCAGGGGCAGCAGGCTCACCCCGCCCAGGTACAGGGGCACCGGGGTGACCAGCACCACGGTGGCCCCCAGGCCCGCCCCCGCGGCCACCCCGATGAGGTAGGGATCGGCCAGGGGGTTGCGAAACAGCCCCTGGTAGGTGGCCCCGGCGCTGGCCAGGGAGGCCCCCACCAGGGCCGCCAGCACCAGCCGGGGCAGCCGGAGCTGCCAGACGATGGTCTCCCAACTGGCGGGCCAGTCGGGGGCCAGGTCGAGGAAGGGCAGCCGGGCAGCTACGATCTTCAGCAGGGTACCCTGGGGGATGGCTACGGAGCCGAAGGAGGCCGCCACCAGGCCTAGCACCCCCAGCAGTGTCAGGCCCACCACCAAGCGGTGCCATGGGTAGCCCGGCAAACGGGGGATGGCCGCATTCTCGGCGAGGGATGCCTGGCTATGCAGGGAGAGGAGTCGCACCATCTGGCACCTCCTTCTTTTCCCATCCAGCCGTCAGGTCGCAGAAGTAGAAGCCGTCCCGCAGCACCACTTCGCCTACCCGATGCTCGACCTGCTCCTTGAAGATGGGCCCATCGTAGACAAAGGAGTGGAACTCACCGTTCCAGGAGAGCAGGACCGGCTCAGTCATAGCGCGACTCCGGCCAGAGGAGCCGGGCCAGCTCCTTCAGCCCCTCCACGATGCGGGGTCCCGGGATGCTGAGCAGGGAGCCATCCACGGCGTATACCCGGCCAGCCTTCACCGCCGAGAGGGACTGGAAAGCGGGGATGTCTCTGATGGCCTGGGGACCCTCAGGGTAGGTGGTGATGATGACCGCCGGGTTGGCCTCCACCACCTGCTCGGCACTGAGCTGGCCCCAGCCCTCGATGTCGGCGATGGTGTAGGCTTTGAGGAGTGGGTACAGCCTGCCGACGAAGGTGTCAGGGCCGGTAGTCCACAGCTCACCAACCTCGTGAAACACCCTGATCCCCGGCCCTCGCCCCCGCACGACCGGAGGTAGGCTCCTTTGGAGGTCGTCAAGCTCCCGTTGCATCCTTTTCACCACCACCTCCGCCTCGGCAGTGTGGCCCACAATGTCGCCCCACAGCCGGATGCGCTCGTAGATGGCCTCCAGGTCCTCCGGGGCCGCTAGGTAGAGCACGGTGATGCCCAGTTGCTCCATCTCGGGGATGAAGCGGTCGAAGAAGATGTAGAACAGGTCGGGCTCCAGTGCGGCCACCGCCTCCAGGTCGATGTTGAAGGCGTCGCCCACCTTGGGGATGTGGGCTACCTCTGGAGGGTAGGAGACGAAGGCGTGAGTGCCTACCACCCGGTCCCCTGCGCCGGTGGCGAAGAGGGTCTCGATGGCGGCGGCATCGAAGGCGATGATCCGCTGGGGCGGCTCAGCGATGAGGATCTCTCTTCCCCTGCTATCGGTGACACGCAGGGGGAAGGTGGCCTGCGGAGGGCTTGGAGCGGCCAGCCTACAGGCAAGGCTGAGCCCCAGAAGCAGGGCCAGGAGTGCCAGGGCGTACCGTGGAACGGAGCCGGTCATGCGATACCCTCCCTTCTCTCGAGAGGGCAGGCTCAGGAAAGGGCTCCGGCACGCCGCAGGCGGGCACGGGGCCTCTTGCCAGACGGTGCACACGAAAAAGCCCTGCCCCGAGTAGGAGCAGGGTCGTGGTTGGCACCGCTGTGCCTGCGCCTTTCCTCGAAGGCTTCGACACCGGCGGGGGCAGGCGACCTGGCTCATCCGCCTAGGGCGGCATCACAGTTGCGGGACAGCGCCGGATTCGCACCGGACTTCGCTTTTAACCCGTTGGAGCACCCCCGCAAGGGTCATTGCTTTGCTGTGCGGCGCATTATAGGGCGATGAGGAGGCCTTGTCAAGGGAGGTGGGGTGCAACCCTCTACTGATGTGCCGCATCCAACTGAGTGAAAGGCGAGGTGTGTGCTGTGACCTCGGGTTGCTATAATAGGAATAGATGGTGGACTGCGGGGAGGCTTCCGAGGTAGCCTGCGTTTTCTGGAGAGAGACCTAGGAGCGTTGTGAACCCTCTCGATATCCAGCTTCTGGCGGAGGGCTGGCTGAGCTCGCTGGTGGTCATCCTGCCCATCAGCTTCGCCTTTGCGGCGGGGATGGTGAGCACGGTCAACCCCTGCGGCTTTGCCCTCCTGCCGGCCTACCTGGCCCTCTTTCTTCGTGGCAACCCAGGGAACCCTGAGGGCACCATCCTGGAGCGCTTCTCGCGGGCGGTGCTCATCTCCCTGGTGGTGACCATGGGTTTTGTTATCCTCTTCGGTATCGTCGGCATCGCGATCGCCTCCGGAGGGCGTCTCATCATTCAAATTGTGCCCTGGATAGCCCTGCTCATCGGCGTGGGGCTCATCGGCATGGGCCTTCTGCTGCTGAGGGGTAAGAAGGTGTACTCGGGAGTTGCGGCGCGCCTGGCGGCCCGGCTGGATACCCCGGCCAGGGGTGGGGTGCGCTCCTTCTTCCTCTTCGGCATCACCTATGCCGTAGCCTCCCTGAGCTGCACCCTGCCCATTTTCCTGGTGGTGGTGGGCAGCTCCCTGGCTGCTGGGGGGCTTTTGCTGGGCTTCTACCAGTTCATCAGCTATGCCCTGGGCATGGGCCTGGTGCTTACGGTCCTGACCATCGGGACGGCCCTCTTCAAGGAGACGGTTGCCGGCTACATGCGTACGCTGCTGCCCGTCCTTGACCGGGTAAGCGCGGGGCTGCTCCTGCTGGCGGGCGCTTTCATCGTGTACTACTGGCTCACCATCGGCGGGCTGGGCAGCACCATCACCGGCCTGTTCGTGTAGGCGTCGCCCGAGGCAGAAGAGTCAGGTGGACCTTACCAGGTGTAGCTGCGGCGGGGCTGGCCCATGTCGCGGAGCTCCTGGGGGAGGACGAAGGTGATGTTCTCCTCCACGCCCTCCAGGGTGGAGACCTGCTCTGGGGCCAGCCGGTTGATCACTGCCTCCACCAGCACCTCAGGGGTGGAGGCACCCGAGGTGATGCCCACCCTGTTCACGCCCTTCAGCCACTCCTCTTGCACCTCCTCGGGACCGTTGATGAGGTGGGCGGGGATGCCCTGGGCCTGGGCAACCTCCTGGAGGCGGTTACAGTTGGAGCTGTTCTGAGCGCCGATGACCAGCACCAGGTTCACCATGGAGCCCAGCCGCTTGACCGCCTCCTGGCGGTTGGTGGTGGCGTAGCAGATGTCGTTGCGCACGATGACGTTGGGGAAGCGTCGCTGGATCTCCTCCACCGATCGGTAGGTGTCGTCCAGCGACAGGGTGGTCTGGGTGAGGACGGTCACTGGGGTCTCCTCGGACCAGTCGGGAAGGCTGATTCCCTCGTGCTCGTCCACCAGGGCCATAGACGCCTGGCCCATGGTACCCTTCACCTCTTGGTGGCCCCGGTGTCCTATCAGAATGAGCCTTCGGTCTTCGTGAGAGTACTTCCGGGCCTCGTTGTGCACTCTGGTCACCAGGGGGCAGATGGCATCAATGAGTCGCAGCCCGCGGGCTTTAGCCTTCTCGTAGTCCTCGGGCGGGGACCCATGGGCGGAGAAGACCACCACCGAGCCAGGGGGGATCTCCTCCACGGCTTCCACGGTGATAGCCCCCTTGCGCTCCAGGGAGGCCACCACGTAGGGGTTGTGCACGATCTGGTGCTTGACATAAACGGGGGCACCGAACCTCTGGAGGGAGAGCTCCACCACCTCGATGGCACGCACCACGCCGGCACAGAAGCCCCGTGGTGCGCTGAGGATCACCTCCATCATGCCCCCTTTGGTGCGCTGGTGTTGGGTATCGCTACCCGATGTAGCCCTATTATACCCTGGCCTTGCCCTTCTTGCGCAAGGGGCGTGAGCCCTTGTCAGCAGCTCCCGGCACTTCAGGCCGGGGGCCGATATGGCCTCCAACATCTCTTCATCGGAGAGCGCCAGGGCGGTGCCGACGAGGGAGGCTTGGCAAAGGGCGGTGTTTCGGCGACAATGAGGGGACTGGGCAGGAGTGAGCCATGAGTGGCATAGTAGACGAGTACGTTCGCAAGCACCCTAAGTCGGCGGCCCTCTATGAACGGGCCCGGGGACTCTTCCCCGGCGGGGTGACCCACGATACCCGGTACGTGACGCCCTTCCCTGTCTCCTTGACCCATGCTCAGGGTGCCCTGAAGTGGGACGTGGACGGCAACGAGTACGTGGACTACGTCATGGGGCACGGGGCCCTGATGCTCGGCCACGCTCACCCAGCGGTAGTGGAGGCGGTGGCCCAACAGGTTGCCCAGGGCACCCACCTAGGCGGCCCCATGGAGCTGGAGCTGCGGTGGGCCGAGGCGGTGAAGGCTCTCATCCCCTCGGCGGAGCGGATACGCTTCGTCAGCTCGGGCACCGAGGCCACCCTACTGGCCCTGCGGCTGGTGCGGGCCTTCACCGGCCGGAGCAAGGTGGTCAAGTTTCAGGAACACTTTCACGGCTGGCACGACTACGTGCTCCCCGCCGTGGGCAGCTTGGCGGGGGTTCCCGAAGCTACCCAGAGCACGGTCCTTGTCCTGCCCCCCAACGACATCGCTGCTGTGGAGCGCGTGTTGCAAGAAGATGGAGATGTGGCAGCGGTGATCCTGGAGCCCACAGGAGGCCACATGGGCTTGCTGCCCCTCCAGTCTGGCTTTCTTCAGGCCTTGCGGGAGGTTACCCAACGCTACGGGGTGCTGTTGGTCTTCGACGAGGTGGTCACGGGCTTCCGTACCTCCAAGGGCGGGGCCCAGGCCCGCTTTGGCGTTCACCCCGATCTGACCGCCCTGGCCAAAATCCTGGGGGGCGGCCTGCCTGGGGGCGCCGTCGCTGGGAAAGCCGAGGTGCTGGAGATGATAGCCCACCGGGGCGACCCCGAGTGGGACAGCCAGCGGCGGGTAGGCCATCCCGGCACCTTCAATGCCAACCCCCTTTCGGGGGTGGCAGGCAGCCGGGTCTTGGAGCTGCTGGCCACCCAGCCCCTCAACGCCCACGCCGAGGCCATGGCCCGGCGTCTGAAGCAGGGGTTCAACGGGGTGCTAGCGAAGCTGGAGGTCCCCGGCCACGCTTATGGCGTGGGCGCTATTGTCCACCTGAGCCTAGGGAGTGACTGCGACTGTGACCGGGAGCTCTGTACCCTCGCTCACCAGGACTTGAGCAAGGGCTGGGTACCCGCTATAGGGGGCGGCCTAAAGCGCAGCCTACTTAACGCTAGCGTGGACTGTATGGGGGGCAGGAACTACATCGTCTCCGCCGTCCACCGAGAGGGGGACATCGACCGGACGGTGGACGCCTTCGAGGAGGCGCTCACCGCCATGCGCCGTGATGGCGTCCTGTAAAAGGGGGCAAGTGTGGATTGCTGTAGCGTCAACGGCCTGGACCAGATGTTTGACCAGGCTAACGCCAGGAAGGAGCTGAAGGCCTACTGGAAGAAGGGCCTGGACAAGCGGGCGCGCCTCCTGGTGGACTTCTTGAAAGCTCAGGATCTGGCGGGCTCCAGCCTGCTGGAGATTGGGTTCGGGATCGGCGCCCTTCATCTGGAGCTGCTTAAGGCGGGGGCGGGGAAGGCGGTAGGAGTCGAGGCCTCTCCAGCCTATCTCCAGGCTGCCAGAGCCCTGGCGGAGCAGCTAGGGCTTCAGGACGCCGTTGTCTATCAACGCATGGACTTCGCCCAGCGTGGGCAGGAGGTGGCCGAGGCGGACATCGTCCTTCTCGACCGGGTCATCTGCTGCTACCCGGACATGGTGGGCCTGGTGACCTCCTCGGCACAGCATGCCCGCCGGTTTTACGCCCTCACCTTCCCCCGTGGGGCCTGGTGGATGCGCCTGGCGGGCTTCCTCTTCAACGCCTTCATGGC